>JBGPUQ010000007.1:0-15725 GCA_041491185.1 Nitrospiria bacterium
AAAGAACGGTCCGGCCGCGACAATCGCGAGCTTGCTGACGGTGGGCTGAAAGAAAAATGCCTGCGCCTGGTCCGCCGGCGCCACCGATTCCGCCGGATCATCCCCGAACAACCGGACATACCCGCCCAGCGGCACCGCCGACACGCAATATTCCGTCCCGCCCACCACCCGGTGCCAGAGCTTGGGGCCGAAGCCGATGGAAAAGGTGACCACCCGGACGCCCAGCCAGCGGGCCGCCAGAAAATGGCCCCATTCATGAAACGCAATCAGAACACTCAACACCGCCAGAAAAATGGCGACTGTCTTGATAAAACCGACCACCGCAAGACCGCTTATGATGCCTGACACGCTCGGCTCCTTTTCATGGTTGATCGTCGTCCATTCCCGCGTCGCGCGACTCCCGTCGAGTGCAGAGCCGAACGCCGGGCGTGGGTATCGATCAACGATTTGGCCCGCGCCCGCGCCCACTGATCGGCGGCGAGGACATCGGACAATTCAAAGATCGGTTTGACGTCATGCACCTTCATCGTTGCCTGAATGGTGCGATGAATGGCCAGGAACGGAATCCGTCCCGCCAGAAACGCCCCGACCGCTTCTTCGTTGGCCGCGTTGAGCACCGCCGGCATCGTCCCGCCGGCCCGCAACGCGTCATAGGCATAGCCGAGACAGGGGAACTGGCGGTGATCGGGCCGCTCAAAGGTGAGGGTGCCCGTGCGGGCCAGGTCGAGAAACGGGATTTTCAACGGCAGCCGCTCCGGGTAACTCAAGGCATAGGCGATCGGCCCGCGCATATCCGGCATCCCCAGTTGCGCCAACAGGGCGCCGTCATGGTATTCGACGAACGAGTGGACGATGCTCTGCGGATGAATCACCACATCGACGCGCTCCGGCTCGATGTCAAACAACCAGCGCGCCTCGATCACTTCCAGCCCCTTGTTCATCAGCGTGGCCGAATCGATCGTGATCTTCGGCCCCATTTTCCAATTCGGGTGGCGGAGCGCCTGCTGCGGCGTCACCTGATCATACCGGGCCGCCGGCACCCGCAACAACGGGCCGCCCGACGCCGTGAGCAGCAACCGGCGAAGATCCTCGCGGCGTTGCCCGGTGAGCAGTTGGAAAATCGCGCTGTGCTCGCTGTCCACCGGCAGGATCGTCACGTTGTGGGCTTTGGCCTCCCGCATCACCAGCTCTCCGGCCATGACCAGCGTCTCTTTATTGGCCAGGGCGATCTGCTTGCCCGCTTTGATCGCGGCCAGCGTGGGGATCAGGCCGGCCGCGCCGACGATCGCCGAGACGGCGACGTGCGCGTCGGACAGGGTCGCCACCCGGACCAGCCCTTCGACCCCGGCGACGATCTCCACCGGGAGGTCACGACAGCGACGACGCAGCCGCTCGGCCGATTCGGGATCGGCCAGGGCCGCGCACTGCGGCTTGAAGCGACGGATCTGGCGCTCAAGCTTGCGGTCATCCTTCCACGCCGTCAGCCCCACCACGCGATACCGATCGGGGAACGCGTCGACGATCCGCAGCGTGTTCACCCCCACGGAACCCGTCGAGCCGAAAATCACCAGATTTTTTACGCCGTCTCTCATCCCGATGGTTCCATCAGATCACGAAGAGCTGGCCATACCCCTTGACCCACACCAGGTAATAATAAAAGGTCGGCGCGGCAAATACAAGACTGTCGATTTTATCGAGCACGCCGCCATGCGCCGGGATCAACCCGCCGGAATCCTTCACCCCCGCGCTTCGCTTCAGGAGCGATTCGGACAAATCCCCCAGTTGCCCCGCGCAACCGAGCAGCAGCCCGATCCCGACGCTTTCCGCGGGACCGATCACCGGCAGAAACCATTGCTGCGCCAGCAGGGCGACCAGCGCGCTCGCCAGCAGGCCGGCCACCGCGCCCTCCACGGTCTTCTTCGGGCTGATCCGCGGAGCGAGCGGACGGCGGCCGAAGCGAACGCCCACAAAATAGGCGGCGCTGTCGGCGATCCACGTCACCATGAGGACGAACAACACCAGCTCCACGCCATGCCCGAATGCGCGGAGCAGGATGAAGTGGCCCAACAACCAGCCCACATACAACGCGCCGAAGATGAGCACGGAGACATCCGCAAGCGACGATCTCACCTCGCGACAGACCCACAACTCATAGAGGAGCGCGCCCATCACCAGCGCGGAGAGGATGGTCGCCGTCATGATGCCCGGGCCGCTGACGGCCAAACTTCCGCCGGGCCCTCCGGTGGCCGTCTCCCAATAAAAACTCCAGACAATCGCCAGACCGAACACCAATCCCATGAGCATGAGGAACCATCGGGGGGGCGCATAAAACAGGCGGTAAAATTCATATTGCCCGACGAGCACGCCGGCGGCGACCAGACCAAAGAACGCGACCGGGGGCAGGTAGCGAATGATCAGATAGAGGACCGGCAAGACGACCGCGGCCACGAGGACCCGGCGGGCGGTCACGGCCATGATCGGTCGGCGCGCTTTTGCACTCGTCCAAACCGCCGCTCCCGCCGCTGGTAGTCGGCCAGCGCCAGCAACAGCTCTCTCCGGTGGAAATCGGGCCACAACGTCTTCGTAAAGTAGAGTTCCGCGTAAGCCGCCTGCCAGAGGAGAAAATTACTGATGCGGAACTCCCCGCTGGTCCGGATGATCAGGTCGGGGTCGGGCAGGCCGCGAGTGCTCAAATAGCGGGAGAAGAGCGTCTCCGACAACTGGTCCGGCGAAAGACGGCCGGCCTGGACATCCGTAATCACTGCGGCCACCGCATCGATAATCTCCGCCCGCCCCCCGTAATTGAGCGCCACGTTCAGGGCCATCTGCCCATGCCCGCTCGTCTCCTCCTCCACCCGGCGGATCCACCGCCGCACCGACACGGGCAGCAATTCCGTCCGGCCGATCGCCCGGAACCGGATCTCATGCTCTTTGAGCTGCCGGAGCTCCCGGCGCAGGTAATGCTCCAACAAACTCATCAGGTCGCGGACTTCATGGATCGGACGCTGCCAGTTCTCGCTGGAAAACGCGAAGATCGTCAACACATCGATCTCCAGCTCCCGGCAGAGCTCCACCACATCCCGCACCGAGGCGATGCCGGCCCGGTGACCGGCGATCCGCGGCAGTCCGCGCGACTCCGCCCATCGGCCGTTGCCGTCCATGATGATCGCGACGTGATGCGGGAGCTCACCGCCCGCCACCAACGCCTGCAATTCGTCATCGGAGCGCGAGGCGATCAGATCCGGCGGTTCGGTCAGGAGTTTTCGATTCATCATCAATCCGGCCGCTAGCCCCGCGGCATCGTGTAAAACAACAATTGGCTGCGACTGCTGAAAAGATCCGTCAAGACCGCGTCGGTCAACGTCGGCTGCGCCAAAATCAGGATTTGCGCGCCGGCATCGGCGCCGAGGACGCTGGCCAGCCCGACATCGGTGATCACGCCGTCAACCTTCGGGATCACCCACTTCTGCACAAATTGGCTGCCATTCCATCCCAGGGCAAAGATCTGGCCGTAGCGATAGGCCTTGCGCTCAAGATATTTCGTCAAGGGGACGTTCTTGGCGACGATGATCTCCGGCACGCCGTCCCCGTCCAGGTCGATGACGACCGGCTGGGCCGGGATGCGTGCACGCACGGGGGTGCCGCTAGTCGGGCCGATATTCGCCGGCGTATATTCGATGAACGACTCCACGCCGCCGAAACTCTCCGCACTTTTCCCCATCAGCCGGCCATCCGCATTGACCAGCACCAGGTAATTCTTTTCATCCAGATAGAGCAGATCATCCCGGCCGTCCCGATCCATATCTGCGAGGGTAAAATCGTAGAGCGTCGCGGTCGACGGCAACGGGATCGGCTCCCCTTTGGTAAAACCCTGACCGGTCCATTTCAGCCGGGTGACGGCTCCGTCAAACGGGCGGCGCATCGACCGCTCCTGCCCGACCAGCACCGCCGGTTTCCCCGGAGGGGTCACGATGCGAAAATAAAAGGGCTGGTGCTCGACGACGCGCTTCAAGACGCCGCCCTGCCACTCCACGACATAGGAATCCAACCGGTCGCCGATCGTTGATGTCACGAAGAGCTGCGGACGGCCCGTGCCGTTGATGTCGGCGATGTCGACGGACCATTGCCGCCGATCCGGTCGATCCAGCGGCTCTTCGAACAATACGACCGGGGACAGCTCCTTCAGATGATAGAGACGAAGACGAACTCCGTCGCTCACCACCAGTTCGTCCGTGCCGTCATGATCGAGATCACCGATGACCAGATGCTCCGCGCGGTAGGGAAACCGCGCTTCCCTGAAGGCCTGGCCTTCACGGACGGAGAGGACCTGCAACAACGGGTCGGCCGTTTCCTCCAGCGGATCTCCGGGGCCGAGGCGAATCGTCGTTTGGACCGCATCGACCGGCCGCCCGGTGACGGCTTCGACAATGGCGACGGCGCCGACGGTCGATCCGCCGCGCAGCCTGGCATCAAAGAAAAAGAGGTAGTCGATCCCCTGCTTGCCGGCCTCGGCCATGAGGGCCTCGCTGACCGGAGGCGACGGCACCGATTCCGGCGGGGTGACGCGCGCGCCGGCCGGTTGATCCGTCATCAACGGCGGCATGTCGGTCCCGGCGGAAAGGGACGTCACCCGAAATCGCTCCGTCTCGTCCAGTGCCCGGCGAAACCGGGCCGCCATGGTCGTGCTGCCCGACGATGTCGTGGAGGCCGTGACCAGGGCGATCGGAATTCGTCCAGCCGTCAAACGCATCCGATCACCGGCCCGGATGGGCGGTGGTCCGGAGGCGGCCGTCGAGACGATCCGCGCGGTCGTGCGTGCGCCATCGACCGATTCCACCAGCGCCGTTCCCAGCAGTTCGTCCGATTGTCCCATCGGCACTCCGGTCAGCGGATGGCGGAACACCTTGCCGGCTCGATAGACCGTCAGGAGCAACCCGGGACGCAGTCCCTGATCGCGGCCTTGCGCAATCTCAATCTGTTGCGCCTCCACGGCCGAAATCTCGACATCAATCGGCGGGAAGAGCGTGCTCAAGACCGTCGCAAGCTCCTCCATGGTCGTATTGATCTGGGGAGGCGGCGGATCACTCCGTGGCGGGACGGCCGCCGCGGTCACGGTGGCGCCGAACAGACAGATCCCCGCCAGCACCCATGACCGGACGCGAAACCGCGTCGGTCCACCCTTGGCCCGTTCTCCTTTGCGCTTCATTCTTCCGGGGAGTGTAGCTGGTTTTCCTCAGGAAAGTCAAACATTCGCGAGAGAAAAACCGCGGCTTGAAAGTCTTGCGTTCATGCAAAGAGCTCCATTATAATGGCACTACATGACACCGCAGCCACCGAAAGCCGACCAGCCGATGATGCGCGCCACCCCTCCCCTCCGGCAGGGGCTGTACGATCCCCGAAACGAGCGGGATGGCTGCGGCATCGGGTTCGTGGTCAATATCAAGGGCGACAAATCCCACGACATCGTGCAAAAGGGATTGCAGATCCTTGAACACCTGGCCCACCGTGGGGCGCAGGGATGCGATCCCTGCACGGGCGACGGCGCCGGGATCCTGTTGCAAGTCCCGCATCTCTTTTTCAAACGCGCCGCCGCCGAGACGGGCCTGAAATTGCCGGGCGCCGGAGAATACGGCGTCGGCATGCTCTTTCTTCCGACCGACCCGGCACAACGGCGCCAGTGCGAAACCATCATCGAATCCGTGACCCGTGAGGAAGGGCAACACTTCCTGGGATGGCGCGATGTGCCAATCAAAGAGGCGCAGATCGGTGACCAGGCCCGGCAGTCGCTGCCCGCCATCCGTCAGTGCTTCATCGCGCGAAACATCCTGAACGAAGCGCAGTTCGAGCGGAAGCTCTACGTCATTCGCAAACGGATCGAAGCCGCCGTCCACGCCTCCGCCATCGAACAACGCGACGCCTTCCACATCCCCAGTCTGTCGGGCAATACCATCGTCTACAAGGGATTGCTGCTGCCCGGCCAGCTCCCGCTCTTTTACCAGGACCTGACGGACGAGGCCGTCGTCAGCGCGCTCGCGCTGGTCCACTCCCGATTCTCGACCAACACCTTTCCGACCTGGCCGCTGGCCCACCCCTACCGGTACATTTGCCACAACGGGGAGATCAACACGCTCAAGGGCAATGTGAACTGGATGCGCGCGCGGCAGGGCCGGATGCAGTCCGAGCTGTTCGGCGACGACCTGCAAAAACTCTATCCGATCATCTCCGAAGGACAGAGCGATTCCGCCTGCCTGGATAATGCGCTGGAATTTCTGATCATGGGCGGCCGCTCGCTTCCCCACGCGATGATGATGCTGATCCCCGAAGCCTGGGTGGGCAATCCGCACATGGATCTGGACC
Organism: Nitrospiria bacterium; assembly: GCA_041491185.1. Taxonomy (GTDB): domain Bacteria; phylum Nitrospirota; class Nitrospiria; order JACQCE01; family JACQCE01; genus JBGPUQ01. The sequence goes on from JBGPUQ010000007.1 coordinate 6,358, forward strand.
GGCGCGCGTTCTACGAATACCACGCGGCGATGATGGAACCGTGGGACGGCCCGGCCGCCGTCTGTTTCACCGACGGCAAATTGATCGGCGCCACGCTCGACCGGAACGGCCTGCGCCCCTGCCGCTACCTGGTGACGTACGACGGGCTGGCCATCCTCGCCTCCGAGGCCGGCGTGCTCCCCGTCAAACCGGAAGACGTCCGCTTGAAAGGCCGGCTGCAGCCCGGGAAAATGTTCCTCGTCGACACCGTGCAGGGCCGGATCATCGACGACGAAGAGATCAAATCGGACATCACGCGCCGAAAACCCTACCGGCAGTGGCTCTCCACGCACCGCATCTCGCTGGACGAACTGCCCGAACCGCTGAACGTGCCGCAGCCCGGCCACGCCGCGCTCCGCCAGCAGCAACAGGCCTTCGGCTATACGATCGAAGAGCTGAAGATGGTCCTCACCCCCATGGTCGTCGCCGGGGAGGAGGCGGTCGGGTCGATGGGCACCGACACGCCGCTGGCCGTCCTGTCGGAGCGCCCGCAGCTCCTCTACAAATATTTCAAGCAACTCTTCGCCCAGGTCACCAATCCGCCGATCGATCCGATCCGCGAACAACTCGTCATGTCGCTGGTGACCAACATCGGCCCGAAACCCAACGTGCTCGGGGAAACACCGGAAAGCTGCCGCCGGATCAAAGTCCAGCAGCCGATCCTCACCAATGCGGAACTGGAAAAAATCCGGGAGATCACCGACGAACATTTCCGGAGCAAGACGTTGCGGATGCTCTTCCGCGTCGCCGATGGGCCGGACGGGCTGGCGGTGGCTGTCGACGATATGTGCCGCCAGGCGTCGCAGGCGATCACGGATGGCTACTCCTTCCTCATCCTCAGTGATCGCGGGGTCAACGCCGAATGGGCGCCCATTCCCAGCCTGCTTGGCGTCTCGGCCGTCCACCATCACCTTGTGCGCGAGTGCAACCGGACGGAGGTCGGGCTCATCGTGGAAACCGGCGACGCCCGCGAATCCCACCAATTCGCCTGCCTCATCGGCTACGGCGCCGGGACGATCAACCCCTATCTGGCCTTCCGCACGCTGATCGACATGGAGCGGGAGGGCTATCTGCCGGAAGGGATCGATGCGGCCACGGCCACGTCAAAATATATCAAGGCCGTCGGTAAGGGTTTGCTCAAGATCTTTTCGAAGATGGGCATCTCCACCGTGCAGAGCTATTGCGGCGCGCAGATTTTCGAGGCGATCGGGCTCCATCACGACCTGGTCGACCGCTATTTTACCGGCACCGCCTCCCGCATCGAGGGCATCGGCATCAAGGAACTGGCGGAGGAAACCCTGCGCCGCCACGCGCTCGCCTATCAGCCGGTGCCGGTCCGCCAGCTCGAGTTCGGCGGCGAATACCACTACCGGATTCAGGGCGAATACCACAACTGGAACCCCGACACGATCGCGACGCTCCAGCACGCCGCCCGCGCCAATCGCTATGAGACCTACAAGCAGTTCAGCCGGCTGGTCGACGATGAAAGCCGCCACCGCTCCAACATCCGCGGATTGCTTGAACTGCGCACCGGCGCCCCGATCCCGATCGACGAGGTGGAGCCGGCGACGGCGATCGTCAAGCGATTCACGACCGGCGCCATGTCGTTCGGCGCGATCGGCAAGGAGGCGCACGAGACGCTGGCCGTCGCCATGAACCGGATCGGCGGCAAGAGCAACACGGGGGAAGGCGGGGAAGACCCGGAGCGCTTTCTGCCGCTGCCGAACGGCGATTCCAAAAACAGCGCGATCAAGCAGGTGGCGTCGGCGCGGTTCGGCGTCACGACGCACTATCTGGTCCATGCAAAGGAACTGCAGATCAAAATGGCCCAGGGGGCGAAACCTGGTGAGGGCGGCCAATTGCCCGGGAAAAAGGTGGACGAGACGATCGCGCGTTTGCGCTACTCGACACCCGGCGTGCAACTGATCTCACCCCCGCCGCATCACGATATTTACAGCATCGAGGATCTCGCGCAGTTGATCTTCGACCTGAAGAACGCCAATCCGGAGGCCGCCGTCTCCGTCAAGCTCGTCGCCGAGGTTGGCGTCGGCACGGTCGCCGCCGGCGTAGCCAAGGCGCACGCGGATAAAATCCTGATCTCCGGCGATTCGGGCGGCACGGGCGCCTCCCCGCTTTCCTCGATCAAATACGCCGGCATCCCCTGGGAACTGGGGCTGGCCGAGACGCAGCAGACGCTGGTGCTCAACAACCTGCGCGGGCGCGTGCGGATCGAGACCGACGGCCAGCTCAAAACCGGACGCGATGTGGTGATCGCGGCGTTATTGGGCGCGGAGGAATTCGGCTTCTCCACGGCGCCCCTGATCGTCGAAGGCTGCATCATGATGCGAAAATGCCACCTGAACACCTGCCCGGTCGGCATCGCCACGCACGATCCCGTCCTTCGCGCCAAGTTCACCGGCCAGCCGGAGCATGTGATCAACTTTTTCTTTTTCGTGGCCGAAGAGGTCCGGGAACTCATGGCGCAACTGGGCTTCCGCCGGTTCGAGGAAATGGTCGGCCGATCCGACAAGCTCAAGGCCCAGAAAGCGATCGACCACTGGAAGGCCAAGGGGCTCGATCTCACCCCCCTGCTCCACCGGCCGAAGGTGGAGCCGACAGTCGCCACGCACTGCGTGGAACCGCAGCAGCACGGACTCGAGAATGTTCTGGACCACCGCCTGATCGAACACGCGGCGGCGGCCATCGAGACCAAACAGCCGGTCACGCTCGCCTTCCCCATCCGCAACGTGAACCGGACCGTCGGCGCCATGCTGTCGGGGAAAATTGCCAAACGGTACGGCCTGGAGGGATTGCCGCCGGATACGATCCGGATCACCTTTACCGGCACGGCCGGCCAGTCGTTCGGCGCGTTTCTCGCCCGCGGCGTCGCGTTTACGCTCGAGGGGGAATCGAACGACTATCTGGGCAAGGGGTTGTCCGGCGGACGGATTGTTGTCTACCCGCCCCGGACGTCGAAGTTCGTCCCCGAAGAGACGATTCTGATCGGCAACACGTCACTCTACGGCGCGACAGCCGGCGAATGTTATTTCTACGGCATGGCGGGCGAGCGGTTCGCGGTGCGCAATAGCGGCGCGCTGGCCGTCATCGAGGGCGTCGGCGATCACGGCTGTGAATACATGACCGGCGGCGCCGTCGTCGTGCTGGGCAAAACGGGCCGGAACTTCGCGGCGGGCATGAGCGGCGGCGTGGCGTTCGTGCTCAACGAAGACGGCCAGTTCCAGAAGCGCTGCAACCTCGGCATGGTGGAACTGGAGCCGGTGGCGGACGAGGCGGATATCGCCTTGCTGCAGGATTTGATCACCCGCCACGCCACCTACACCGGCAGCCGCAAGGCGGCCACCATTCTCAAACAGTGGCCGGAGATGCTCGCCCGATTCGTCAAAGTCATGCCGGTCGATTACAAGCGGATCCTCGCCGAGCGGGCGCAGCAGGCCAAGCTTTCAGTGTCGGCGAAAGGGTAACGTTCCCGTGGGCGACATCAAAGGATTTCTGAAAGCCAAGCGCGAAGGCCCCAAACGGCGGCCCGTCTCGGAGCGCATCAAGGATTGGAAGGAATTCTACGAACCGGTCCCCGAAGAGACGCTCAAGGCCCAGGGTTCCCGTTGCATGGACTGCGGCGTCCCCTTCTGCCAGGGCAACAGCGGTTGCCCGGTCCAGAATATGATCCCCGACTGGAACGACCTCGTCCACCGGGGACGGTGGCCGGACGCGCTGAAGATGCTGCACTCCACCAACAATTTTCCCGAATTCACCGGCCGCCTCTGCCCGGCGCCGTGCGAAAGCGCGTGCGTGCTCGGAATTATCGACGACCCCGTGTCGATCCGGGTCATCGAATGGAACATCATCGACAGGGGATTCGATCAGGGCTGGGTGACGCCGATTCTGCCGGCGCGGCGGACCGGCAAACGGGTCGCCGTCGTCGGATCGGGGCCGGCGGGACTCGCCGCCGCCCAACAACTCTGCCGGCTGGGCCATACCGTCACCGTGTTGGAACAAGCCGACCGGATCGGCGGCCTGCTCCGCTACGGCATTCCCGATTTTAAAATGGAAAAATGGGTGATCGACCGCCGGCTGGAGCAGATGCGCGCCGAAGGCGTCATCTTCAAGACCGGCGTGCAGGTCGGTCGTGATCCGGGCGTCGCCGCGCTGCGCCGGGATTTCGATGCGGTCTGTCTCGCCATCGGCGCGATGCAACCGCGGGAGCTGCCCCTCCCCGGCCGCGAGCTCGACGGCATCCATCCGGCCATGGACTATCTCACGCAGCAGAACCGGCTCAACGCCGGCAATACAGTGACGCCCGGCGAGCGGCGGCTCACGGCCGAGGGAAAACGCGTCGTCATCATCGGCGGCGGCGACACCGGATCGGATTGTCTGGGCACCGCCCACCGACAGGGCGCGATCGAAGTGCACCAGTTCGAACTCCTCCCGCAACCGCCGTCGCATCGGGCCGACTCCACCCCCTGGCCGCTCTGGCCGATGCAACTGCGCACCTCCCACGCGCATGAAGAAGGCTGCGATCGGGAATGGAGTGTCTCGACGACCCGATTTTCAGGAGAGAACGGCCGCGTGCACAAACTGCACGCCGTCCGCGTCGAGATGAAGGCCGATGCCGACGGCCGGACGCGATTCGTCGAACAACCCGGCACGGCCTTCGACCTGGACGTCGATCTGGTCCTGCTCGCCATGGGTTTTACCGGACCGGTCACAAACGGTCTGGTGGCGGAGTTGGGCCTTACGCTCGACGCGCGGGGCAACATCGCCGTGAATCAGCACGGCATGACCAACGTCGATGGCATCTTTGCCGCCGGCGACGCCAAACGGGGCGCCTCGCTGATCGTCTGGGCGATCCGCGAAGGACGCGATGTGGCCAGGGGCATCGACCAGTATTTACAGGCAACAAAGAGGTAGCTAGGCAGCTGGCTGGTTAGGTTGCTAGGAAAAGACAAACCGGGATCAAAGATAGTCAAAAAGTTCGCCTCTATTTTAAAACTTTCCCAGCGACCTAGCCACCTGATTTTCATGACAACGCGAAAGACCAACCGGCTCATCCACGAAACCAGCCCCTACCTGCGCCAGCACGCCCATAATCCCGTCGACTGGCAGCCGTGGGGCGCGGATGCGCTCGCCCAGGCGAGAACCGAAGACAAGCCGATCCTGCTCTCGATCGGCTATTCCGCCTGCCATTGGTGCCACGTCATGGAGCACGAAAGCTTCGAAGATCCGGCCACCGCCGAGTTGATGAACCGTCACTTCGTCAACATCAAGGTGGACCGGGAAGAACGCCCCGATCTCGATCTCATCTACCAGACGGCGTTCCAGCTCTTCCACCGTCGCGGCGGCGGATGGCCATTGACGATCTTCCTCACCCCGGAGCTCAAACCCTTTTTCGCCGGCACCTACTTTCCACCGACCGACCGGTATAACATCCCGGGCTTTCCGAAGGTGCTGGAATCGGTCGCCGAGGCCTATCGCACGCAGCACACCCAGATCCAGAACACCGCCAGCCAGGTCACGAACATCCTGGCGCAGATAGAGGCCCCGCGGGCGTCCGAAGAACCGGCCTCGCTGGAGGCCGTTCAACAGGCGATCGACACCGTTTCCCGTCTCTTCGATCCCGTGAACGGCGGCTTTGGCGGCGCGCCGAAATTTCCCGCCGCGATGGTCTTCTCGCTCTGTCTCCGCCACCACCACGCCACCCGGGATCGCGCGGCGCTGGAGATGGTCACCCGGACCCTGCACCGCATGGCCGACGGCGGCATCTATGACCAGATCGGGGGAGGCTTCCACCGCTACAGCGTCGATGAGCGATGGCTCGTCCCCCACTTTGAGAAGATGCTCTACGACAACGCCCTGCTCACCCGTCTCTATCTGGACACCTACCTCGCCACGGGGGACGAACGCTACGCCCGCATCGCCCGCGGCACCATCAACTATCTGCTGCGCGAGATGCTCCACCCGGAGGGCGGATTTTATTCGGCACAGGACGCCGACAGCGAAGGGGAAGAGGGACGATATTTTATCTGGACGGTGGATGAGATCCTCGCCTGCCTGGGGGACACCGACGGCCGGTTGTTCTGCCGCGCGTTTGACGTCACGACGGCGGGAAATTTCGAACATCGGAACATTCTGCACGTCAGCCTTCCGGTGGAGGCGCTGGCGGCCGAATTTCACCTCACCGTTGAAGAGGTCGAACTGCGGCTCGAACAGGGAAAAGCGCTGCTCTTGGCCCACCGGGAAAAACGGGTCAAACCCTTTCGCGATGAAAAAATCCTGGCGAGTTGGAACGGCCTCGCGCTCTCCGCCCTCGCGCAGGCGATCAAGCTCTTCGGCATCGAGGCGCATCGGATGGCGGCCATCAAGAGCGCCGATTTTCTCTGGGACCATCTTCAACACGGGGGACGGCTGTTTCGCACCTGGACGGCCGGCACGGCCAAACTGACCGCCTACCTCGACGACTACGCCTTCCTCATCGCGGCCTACCTTGATCTCTACGAAGCGGTGCTCGAGCCGCGATTCTTCGACCGCGCCGTGACCCTGGCGGAAACGATGCTGGCGGAATATTGGGATAAAGACCACGGCGATTTTTTCTTCACCGCGCACAGTCATGAGCCGCTCATCAGCCGGCCCAAGAGCGCGCAGGACCAATCGATCCCATCGGGCACGGCCGTCGCGGCGCTCAGCGTGCTCCGGCTGGCCGCCTACACCGGCCGGACCGAGTGGCGGGAGATCGCCGAGCGGACGTTGCGTCGCTACCAGTCGGAGATGCTCGACAATCCCTACAGCATGGCATCGATGCTGGCCGCGCTCGATTTTTCACTTCGTCACCCGACGGAAGTGGTCATCGTGGGGTCCCACACGGCGCCCGGCACCCTCCACCTGCTCCACCAACTCCACCACCTCTATCTGCCCAACACCATCGTCTGCGTACAGCCTCCCGGCGCCACGGCAAGCCCGTTCAGTCAAACGCTCGTCAAGGGGCGCATCGCCGTCGACGGCAAACCGACGGCCTATGTCTGCCGGGAGATGACCTGTTCTCCCCCGATCACCTCGCCGGCCGATCTGCGCCACGCGCTGACCGAGATGTCACCTCACACTCCACCCTCCAAGTAACGGGAGCGCCCAAATGACAGACAAGACGACGGACAAACGGACCGAAACCAATGGCTACTTCGTCGATCTGTGCCGGCGGATCCGGGCGGCGTTTGAAGCGCTCGATACGGCAAAGTTCGAACAGACCCCCTGGGAGCACGAAGGGGGCGGCGGTGGGCTGATCTCGGTGATGAGAGGCACGACGTTCGAAAAGGTCGGCGTGAACTGTTCGGCCGTCTGGGGAGAACTCGAACCGGAATTCGCCAAAAATCTTCCCGGCAACACCACGACCTTTTACGCCACGGGCATCTCGTTGGTCGCCCACATGGTCAGCCCGCTCGTGCCGGCCGTCCACATGAACCTTCGCTACATCGAGACCGATCGGGGCTGGTTCGGCGGCGGCACCGACCTGACGCCCTACTTTCCTTTCGAGGAAGACGTCAAGGATTTCCACGGCGCAATCAAAGCGGCGTGCGACAAGCACCATCCGGACTATTACCCCAAGTTCAAGAAATGGTGTGACGAATATTTCTTCCTCCCCCACCGCAACGAACCGCGCGGCATCGGAGGGATTTTCTTCGACTATCTGCAGGAGGGTTCGTTCGAGGAGCGGTTCGCCTTTATTCAAAGCGTCGGCGAAGCGTTTCTGGACGTCTATCCCAGGATCGTCGCCCGTCGGCGGATGCTGTCATACACGCCGGAACAACGCGAGCATCAACTCTATCGGCGGGGTCGGTACGTGGAATTTAATCTGCTGTACGATCGGGGCACCCAGTTTGGATTGAAGACGAAGGGGAATGTTGAGGCGATTTTCGTGTCGTTGCCGCCGATCGTGAAATGGAAATAACGGACGTATTCGTTCTGTAGGGGCGTATGGCCATACGCCCCTACCATCGTTTACCACAACCGAGGCTTGACATTCTCAATCAGATGGGGCTAGATTGAATCGATGAACTATCAGGATCGTATCACCATTGAACCGGACAAACGCGGGGGGAAACCCTGTATTCGCAGCCTGCGTATCACCGTCTACGACGTGTTGGAATATCTGGCATCAGGCATGTCGGAAGAGGAGATCCTGAAGGATTTTCCCGATCTGACCAGCGAGGATATCAAAGCCTGCCTGGCGTTTGCGGCCGATCGTGAACGCCGATTAACGTCCCTTCCCGCCGGGTGAAGTTCCTGCTCGACCAGAATATTTCCCATCGGCTGGTCAGTGTGCTGCGTGATCTTTATCCAGGATCGGTGCATGTACGCGACACCGGACTTGGGAGTGCGTCCGATGAAGCGGTCTGGAAATATGCCGCACAACACAACCTGGCCATTCTCTCAAAGGATGCCGATTTTCATCAACGGAGTTTTCTCCATGGTCATCCCCCAAAAGTGGTCTGGGTCAGGCACGGCAACTGCTCAACACGACAGATCGAAGCGTTGCTGCGGCAGCATCACCGTGACATGTTGGCATTTGAAAAGGATCGGGAAGGCTCGTTCCTGATCATCGAATAGTGCTGCGTTCCTCGGCAACGCAGGTTGAAGACAAAGGGAAACGTCGAGGCGATCTTTGTGTCGTTGCCGCCGGTGGTGAAATGGAAATAACGTAGGGGCGTATTGCAATACGCCCCTACCATCGCAACCCAACCACATTCATTCCTCTGGTAAAAAACAATCGCCAGTGTCCTGGTCGTAGCCGAAGAGTTCGGCGTAGCGGCTCCAGTTGATGACCGTCTCGAAGAGCTTGTGGGCCTCCTCTTCCGGCAGCACCCTCGACAGCTCCTCCAGCACCAGATCTTTTTCCACCCGTTTGCGCTCGGCCCGTTCCAACATCTGGTACACATGCGTAAAGAGTTCCAGCTTCTTGATCTGCGCATGAAAGAGTTTCTTCCGGCCGCTCACCCTGGCCCGCACCATCTTGCGCCCCAACTCGGTGAGCTCGACGTCCCCGCCCGGCGTCGTCACAAACTCGAGCAGTTCCGTCGCCCGGATCGCGGCCAACAGGTCGCCGAGTTCGAGATTCAGCTCGCGGGCAAGCTTGTAGATGTCATCCCGCCCGCCGCGGTCGTTGAGCATTTCCAGCACTCCGATGATCCGGCTTGTGGTCGTCTGTGGCAACGGTTCCATTATCGTCGTCCCTCGGTGTTCACACCTGTGCGTTACGCCAGCTTGGAAAAAATTCGATCGACATAGTCATTGAACGCCTGTTGCCGTTTATCCCGTGGCCT
>JBGPUQ010000008.1:0-15087 GCA_041491185.1 Nitrospiria bacterium
ATGAACGAGGGCATTCCCAAGGCCATCCTGCACGGTGTCTGGAGCGGGGAAACGGCCCTGCTGACCCGTGACGGTCGGGAAATCCCGCTGTCGCAAGTGATCCTGGCGCACAAATCCGGGGACGGGACGGTCACCTATCTGTCCACCATCGCCCGCGATATCAGCGAGCGCAAGGCGCAGACGGCCGCGCTGGAGTACCAGGCGACCCATGATTCCCTGACGGATCTGCCGAACCGGAATCTTCTGCACGACCGCCTGCAACAGGCGATCCTGGCCGCCCAGCGCGATCATCACCCCCTGGCCCTGCTGGTGTTGGACTTGGATCGTTTCAAGGAGATTAACGATACGCTCGGCCACCACCATGGCGATCTTCTGCTCAAGGAGGTTGGGCCGCGCCTGCGCGGCGCGCTGCGGGAATCGGACACGATCGCACGGCTGGGTGGCGATGAATTTGCGGTCCTGCTGCCGACCGCGGATCGTGACGGAGCGCTGCTGGCGGCGCAGAAAATTCTGGAGTCGTTGGCCCACCCCTTCACGCTGGATGAATTGGTTCTGGATATCGAAGCGAGCATCGGGATCGCGCTCTTCCCCGAGCATGGCGTGGATGCCGACACGATTTTGCGGCGAGCGGACGTCGCCATGTACATGGCGAAGCAGGCCGGGAGCGGGTTTGCGCTCTATGCGTCCGAGCATGATCAGCACAGTCACCGGCGTCTCTCGCTGATGGGGGAGCTGCGATATGCGATCGAGCGAGACCAACTTTTCCTCGTCTATCAGCCGACGGTGAATCTGAGGACCGGCCGCGTGGTCGGCGGGGAGGCGCTGCTCCGGTGGCAGCACCCCAAGCACGGGCTGATTCCGCCGGTGCAGTTCATTCCGCTGTCGGAGCAGACCGGATTGATCAAGCCGTTGACGGACTTGGTGCTCAACACCGCGCTGCGCCAGTGCCGTGCCTGGCATCAGGCGGGGTTGAAGTTGAACATCGCCGTGAATTTATCGGCGAGAAGCCTGCACGACCCGAATTTTCCGGACCAGATGGAGCGGGTGCTGGCGGCGAATGGCGTGGCGCCGCAATCGTTGGAATTGGAGTTGACCGAAAGCGCGATCATGACCGATCCCGATCGGGCGATGGAGATCCTCAGTTGTTTGAGCATCATGGGAATCCGGTTGGCGATCGATGACTTCGGTGTCGGGCATTCGTCGTTGACCTATTTAAAACGGTTGCCGATCCACGAGATCAAAATCGACAAATCCTTCGTCATCAACATGGTCTCCGATCCTGATGACGCCATGATCGTGCGATCGATCATCGATCTGGGTCACGGCCAGGGCTTGAAGATCATTGCCGAGGGCGTGGAAAATCAACAGACCATCGATCGGCTGATCGACCTGGGCTGTGACGCCGTGCAGGGCACCTACCTGAGCCGCCCGATTCCCGCGGAAGAATTCGTCCTCTGGGCGCACGAATCTCCGTGGAGCGTGTCCAGGGGATAGTGGCGTCAGCCATCCATCCATCAATGACGATGGCCTGCGGGGATCACCGCTTGCTCTCGTGTTTGGATTGTGCCACAATGACGCCCGACCAGGACAGAGGATCATGAGATGACGTATGAACGATAATTGGGGAAATCGCCGACGGGGAGAGCGGCCTGACCGGCCGTCTCGCGGGCCGACCGATCGGCGCCCGCCTGCCCCGGCCCGCTATCCGGGAGACGGAGGTGGGAGGCCGGCGGGGCCACCCCGATCACCGGACCATCGACCCGGTGCTCACCGCGGTGTCCCGAATCAGCAGGTGCGGCGCCCGCCTGTCCCTGGTCGTCCGGCGGGCGGGCGGCAGGCCGGCCAGTCTCTTCCCGGTCGTCCGGGGAGGCACCAAGGCGATCATGGGGGGCGGCCCAATCAGCCGGCTCCATCACGCCCGGCCCCCTCCGGGGCGATCAGTCATATCGATCCATTTGAACTCTTCTGCGCCTATCATTTGGGGATCACCAAGGAGAAAGGCTACCGTCCGGCCAATATTCATGATGTGGCCCGCCGGTTCAATGTCGACGGCGGGGCGATCCGACAGGCGCTCCAGGCGCACGGGATGGATGCGGAGGCCCTGCTGAATACGGCCTTTGATCTGACCATGGCCCAGATTGATATCCAGGTGGCGCCCGAGGGCATCGACCGTGTTGAATTGGCCCGGACGATGTATGAGGAATTCCGCCGCGCTCCACGGAACAAGAGGGACTGGAGGCGCGTGTTGGAAGAAGATGCACGTGAGAATTCGAGAATTTTCGGGAAACGGTGATGTGCCCACCGAGTGCCCATTCTGCTGCCGCTTCCGATCGGGTGGATGCCATGTCCGCGAGTGAGGGGGAGGATCAATGAAGAAAAGCAAACCGCGATCCACACGTGCCGCACGATCTCGACGGGTGGTCCGACCGGTGAGGGCGGCGTCTCGCTCAATCAGGAAAGCAGCGCCCGGCGGCGGGGTCGGCGTCGACCATCCGCTGCGGATCGACCGCAGTCAGCGGATGCTGGAAGTCGGGGGCCATCTGGTCTCCTATTTCATGTTCCTCTCCCATCGCTTGCGACCGTTGACCGGAGAGCCGGAAATGTCCGCCGGCCCCCCCAATTCACCCGATCGGCTCAATGCGCAGTTCGGCGAGGTCCGCCGCTCATTGCTGATGGTGGTGTCGCATCATCCCGTGCTCAAGGGCAAGCTCGAACGGGCCGAAACCGAAACGGCGCGACTCCTGGACGAAGCGGGTCGCCATGCCCTCAATCATCCGACGCGCGTGGCAGTTCAACAAGAAGCCAAGCTGCTGAGCCAGCGGTTTCGGGAACATTCCCGCGCGATGAGCGATCTCGTGGCCGTGTTGAGAAACGTGTAAGGAAGGAGTTCCCCGCCAGACCCGCAACGGGTCGCTGCCATCGGGGCCGGACGGGCGCCGAGACCATCAGGTCTAGGTCATCAGGCCTAGGTGATCGGGGATGACTGAATGTAGCGGAGCGGGTTGGGCCGGAGCACACACTCTTCGGCGATCCGCATGGAACCGATCCGCCGGGCCTGCCGTAATTCGTAGAGGCGCGGGACCACCTTGTCGCGCAGTTCATACGGAGTGACCGGATTGATATAAATGCGGGTGCCCCCCTCAAAGCCGGCGGGGTTGTTGATGCGCAATCGGATCTGTACGTGCCAGGGAATCCGATCCAGCGCATCGCTGGGTAAGTAGTACCACTCCTCATTGGAAGAGACCGATGCGCCGAGCGCCGCATGGCACGCGTGCACCATGTCGCTGAAGCCGCGCACCTCATCGGGTGAGTGTTCCCATGGTCGAAGGTGGATGCTCTTGGAATAGACCGACAGCGTGGGAAACAGGTGGCCGATTTCGACGAAGGCCAGCGCATGGTCGTTTTCGGCCACGACGAGGTTGTTGTACGCGGCAAAATTGGCGACCGATTCATTGAAGACGTTCGGATTTTCCCGGACGGCGTTGATTTCGGCCTTGAGCGCGTTGCCCCAGTCATCCAATCCGACGAGTTGTTTGTGCAGGTGGTCGAATGACGCGCCGGCGGCCCGCAGCCAGTTTTGGAAGACGGCGACATAGCGCACGTACCGGTTTTGCGCGTAGATGTCCTGGATGGCGGAGATCGTGAAGGCGAAGTACCGGTCATGTTCATCGGGTGTGAGATCACCGGATGACAGCAGATCGGTGTCATATTGCGCGTCGGGCCGGAAATGGCGCCCCATGACGATGAGTTCATGGGCGCCGCCGAAAAAGGCGTCGGCCATGCGGAATTTGACGCTGTCCTCGAGACGGAGGATCTCCTCCTTGGCTCGTCCCATGGCGGCCAGTTTCATGTCGATGACCTGACGGATGTGCGAGGCGCCTTCCGGTGTTCCCAGGTACCGCTCCTTCCAGGCGCGATTGCGGTCGGAGAGGCGATAGCCGTAATTTTTTTCCCAATAGTCGAGTGTGACGATCTCAAAGAGGTTGGGGACGCGGCGCATGGCCGCCACGCTCTTGCCCAGTTCACCGGCGGATACCATGGGAAAGGAGCGGTACGAGTCGTCGATGCAGACGAGCCGGTCTTTCTCAGGCGGCGTCGACGAGTAGCGTGCGGTGCAAAAATTACAGGTGTCTTCCACCGGGCGGGGTTCCAGTCGGCGGGCGGAGGGGTTGACGCCGTTGCTCATCGGACGATAGCCCCGCCCCGGCACGGCCCAGACCTCCGTCCCGGTAAACGGGTTGAGCTGCTTGACCGTGCCGTCCGGCATGATGGTGATTAACCGTGCGTGATCCATCGTCTGATCGGTCCCTTACATGAAACGGCGGTCTTCCCGCTGAAGCCGCATGGAAAACCGCAGCATATCCCATCCTCGATTGCACATGGGCACTGCCCTTTCCCTCAGTGTAATAAAGGTCGACATCACTGTCAAGCAACTTCACCTGCGGCCATGCGCGCCATCGCGAAGCCCGCGCCGTTGAAAAAACGGGAGTGGATCGCTTCAGGGGTGCGCACCGATTGACACCGGGAGGAGCGATGGTTTATTATTGTACCGACCGGTAGGTACAGAGATGGCGACAGCACAGGCAATCCTCAAACGGGGTGAGATTATCGATGCGGCGGCCCGCTTGGTCCACCGGAAGGGATTTAACTATACCAGCCTGGATGAAATTCTCGATGCGGCGGGTGCGGGGAAGGGACAGTTCTATCACTATTTTCAGAGCAAGGAGGCTTTGGGGCTGGCGATTATTGATCGGGCGGCGGCTCAGATGCAGGCCAGTCTGCTGAGCCGGATCGAGCAGGGGCAGGGGATTGAAGCGATCGAATGGATGCTGGAGTGTCTGATTGAGACGGCGGAGCGTACGCACTGTGGAGGAGGGTGCCCGATCGGCAACCTGGCGGCCGAGATGAGCGATCTTCACGAGGGGTTTCGGATCAAGCTGGCGGGCGTGTTTGAAGTATGGCGGATGACGATCGAGCAGGTATTGGCGGCGGCTCGGAAGCGGGGTGAGATCAGGCGGGATGTGAAGATTCGGCAATTATCCTATTTTATTCTGTCAACGATAGAGGGGGCGATCTTGCTGGCGAAAGTCCAGCAGCGTGCGGATGTGATGGTGCGGAGCTTCAAAGAGCTTCGCGTCTATCTGCGACGGCAGCACTAAGAAGCATTTCAGGCCATAAAGGAGGTGAACACAATGGATTGTCATCGATGCCACGGCGCCATGGCGCTTGAGCGGTTTTGTGATCTCTACGATGAAACGGGTCAACTCTGTTTTATGGGGTGGCGGTGTCTCAGCTGCGGGGAGGTCATCGATCCGGTGATTGTCCGAAACCGGGGGAAGAGGGATGCAGCGGCACCGCTTCGATCCAACGCCCGGCGCCGGCAGAAACAGGCGGTCTGATTGTATTCAGGGGGGAGATGCTCCTCTCCCCCTGAGGACCCCCATCGCCCATACGCGTCTGACAGGTTACTCGCGCGTCACACCGGCGCTCGGTTTAGCGCTTGACGACCTTGTCGATCTGCTCGGCGAGGGCAAAATCCTTTTCGGTGATCCCGCCGGCGGAATGGGTGGAGAGCGTCAAGGTGATGCGGGTATACCGGATGTCGATATCGGGGTGGTGGTCGGCGGCTTCGGCGAGGATCGCGACTCGGTCGATGAACCGGACCCCATCGAGAAACGCGTCAAAGGTGTAGCGCTTTCGAATGGCCGCGTCGGCCAGCTCCCAGCCGGGGAGTCGGCGCAGACGGGTCAGAACCTCCTCGGATGACAGGATGGCCATGCGATTTCCTCCCGGTTCAGCCGTAGAGTAACACGGACCGGAGGCGAGTGCAATCGCGATTGAGCGTGGGGGGAGAAACTGATTGGATCGGTTGTTCGCCTGGTGTATAATATTCCCGCCTGAGCCTCTAGAGCGAAGGCGCCCATGACCGTCTCGCCTCAGCCGATTGAGATCAAGAAAGAAGCCGAAGGGCTTCGCATGACCTGGACGGATGGACACACGGGGCTCTATCCGAACCGCTATCTTCGAATCAATTGTCAATGTGCGGCCTGTGTGGAGGAATGGAGTCGTACGCTCCTGGTGAAGGTGGATCAAATTCCTCCGACCATCGCGCCGGTCGAGATCCGACCGGTTGGACGCTACGCGATTCATATCGAATGGAATGACGGCCATGCGACGGGGATCTACGCGTTCGGGCTGCTTCGGAAGTTGTGTCCCTGCGAACAGTGTCATCCGGAAGGGGCGCCGCTGATCGCCCAGATCGGGTAGCGTCGGACGATGCCGAATCCCTGCGGGACAACGATCGATGAAATGAAAGTGCTGTTGCATCGGGCGGGTGTGGGTTTTTCCGAAGATCGGTCGGGCGGGTTGATGATCGACGGCGGGCCGGATGACTACCTGATCGAAGTGGATCCGGTGCGGGGCCTGCGCTGCCTGTTTGGTGTCGACATGGAAGAGCTTCGGTTGCTGGTTTCCGGGTCGAGCAACGAGGACCTGGGAGAAGACGAGTTGCAACGGGTGGCCCGGGAACATCTCCGCCCGCTGTTTCGACGATACCAGACGATCTTTGCCTCGGCCGGATTCGAGGAACGGGTCGAGGTGGATCCCGAATCGTACGCCATCGCCTTTGCGAAGTCGATCGATGGGGTGAGTTCCACAGACGTGGTTGAATGGGTGCAGTGGTGTCGTCGCGCCGGCCGGTCCGGCGGCGACTGAGCCGAGACTCGACGGGGGATGCGATGCGACGATATCTGATCGCGGGAACATTCGTGCTGGGGATGGCATGGACCGGTTCGTCCGTGGCGCTCGAAGAGACGGCGCAGAAAAAACCGACGTTGCCCGTTGGCAAGGTGTATGAAGTTATTGTCGAGAAGGAGAGTTTCGCCTTCGCTCCGCAAGTCTCGACCATCAAACTCGGCGACGTGGTCCGATGGGTGAATCATGACACGCAAAAACATCTGGTCGTCAGCCAGGACCCGACCGCCTCGACCCGGGATCTCTTGGTCTACCATACGCTTCCGCCGGGGGAGTCGTTTGAATTCCAGTTTGTCCATCCCGACAACTATAATTTCTTCTGCGCCATTCATTTTCAAATGTGGGGGACGGTCGGCGTGACGCCCTGAATCGGTCCGGTTGGGCCGATTCCCGGCACGTTCACGCGACCAGCCCGTTGACCATGCGAGTTGTCATCATCGGCCGGGACGGACCGGATGCACCATCCAAGCGAGTCCTCCATCGTGCGCGCCACCTTGAACGGTTGCGGCCGCTGGAGGCCGAGGGCCGCGTCATTCTTGCCGGGCCGTTTGCCGATCGGACGGGGAGCCTGATCATCCTCGAGGTGGAGTCGGTCGCCGCCGCCCGCGCGTTCATCGAACAGGATCCCTATGTCACGGAAGGCGTCTTCGAATCGGTGGAAATCCATCCGTTCACGACCGTGCTGCCATCGCCATGACGACCAGAATTACGCGCGTCTATACCCGGACGGGTGATCGGGGTCAGACCGGTCTTGTCGGGGGTGGGCGCGTGGCAAAAGATCATCGGCGGGTGAACGCCTATGGCACCGTGGACGAACTCAACAGTTGGGTCGGCGTGGCCCAGGCGGAGTTGAATCGGTCGAAGATGGCGCCTCGGCGCCGGCGGATGATCAGCACCCTCCTGCTGGAGATTCAGCAAGACCTCTTCGATCTCGGCGCGCAGCTTGCGACCCCCTCCCGCCTGCAGACCCGCGCGCCGCAGGTTGGGGAGCGTGAGGTGGCCATCTTGGAGCGGGTGATGGATCAATTCCTCGCGGAACTGACCCCGTTACCGTCGTTTGTGCTGCCGGGCGGCGGGCCGTTGACGGCGACGCTGCATCTCTGTCGGACGGTCTGCCGGCGGGCGGAACGGGAGACCGTTCACCTGTCAAAAACCGCACGCATCGGCGCGGCCCCCGTCATCTATTTGAATCGGTTGAGCGACCTCTTCTTTGTCCTGGCCCGATGGGCCGGAAAACAGCTCGGTGAACCGGAGCGGTTGTGGAACACAGAGCGGCGAAAGACGTAGCCGACGGCGTTGTCCTCCCATCAGGTTGATCGAGTCGAGAAACACACCGCCATGAAACGCCTCTTCTGGATCATCGCCGGTGGCTGTCTCCTGCTGGCAGCGGCTGTGGTCGTCATCCCGCTCATGATCGATCTGGAGTGGGTGAAAACACGGTGGTTGCCTGTGATCGAGCATGCGCTTGGCCGTGAGGTCTCGGTCGGCCGGGTGCGCCTGTCGCTCCTGCCGCTTGGCGTGACCGTGCGGGATGTCACCGTCATGGACGATCCGTCGTTTGCCCGGTCGCCGTTTTTGACATCCGATGCGATCGACGTGCGGGTGGCGTGGTGGCCGTTGTTGCACCGCGATGTTGAAGTGACAGACCTGGTCATCAAGAAACCGCAGCTCACGTTGATCAGAAATCCCCAAGGTCGGTGGAATTATGAATCGGTCGGGGCCGCTCCGGTTTCCGCGGCTCATCCGGCCGCTCCGTTGTCGGATCGCGCCGCAGGTCGCTCCGCCCCGTTGCTGTTGCCCGAGGCCTTCAGTATCTTTGGCGGCAAGATCACGATTGTCGACCAGACACCCGACGCCCCGCGGGCGCAGACCGTCGGGGAATCGATCAACCTGTCGGTTCGGGATGTGGCTCCGGGCCGGAAGGCGACGGTGAAGCTGTCGGCGAGAGTGAATCCGTGG
Organism: Nitrospiria bacterium; assembly: GCA_041491185.1. GTDB lineage: Bacteria > Nitrospirota > Nitrospiria > JACQCE01 > JACQCE01 > JBGPUQ01. The sequence goes on from JBGPUQ010000008.1 coordinate 8,713, forward strand.
CCCGAGTCTGTCAGCATGGCCGGGGACATCGATCTGTTGCCGACCGGCTTGGGCATCGTTGCTGCGGATGTACGGATCACGATCGGAGGGAACGACCTCCGGCTGACGGCACGCCTGAATTCTGAGGATGGGGGCCGCGGCGATCAGTCTCCGACCTGGGTGGTTCGGGTTGAGTCGCGGCGACTGGTAATCAACCACTTGGTCGCGAAAGCGGTGCATGCCGAGGGTCAATTGGACGCCGAACAGCTGAAGATCGAATCGGCACGGGCTGAGCTCTTCGGCGGGTCTGTCGAGGCCAAGGGCGTCCTGGCCTGGCATGGGGCGGATCGTGCGTTCAACGCCGACCTGGCGGCCGATCACATCATCGTCGGCGATCTGGTCCGTTATCTGACCGGGGCCGAACCCGTGCTGACCGGAACCGGCAGGCTCACCGCCTCGATCAACGGCGAAACGGGATCCTCGCCCACCTGGTCGGAGATCGCCGGCCGCCTCAGAGGGACGGGGAAGATTGTCATTCGAAACGGCGCGCTGCGCGGGGTCGATCTTCCAGGGACCGTTGTGAATTTCCTGAAAAAGACGCAGCGAGCCGCACTCAGCGCTCCGATCAGACAGGAGACGCCGTTTTCCTCATTGGACGGAACCGTCGCGCTCCAGAACGGCCGGGCCACCATCACCGCGCTCCATGTGACGGCGGAGGACTTTTCGCTGGAGACGTCGGGGCTCGTCGACCTTGCGCCGTCGATCGGGCTGGACCTTCGGGCGGAGATGCAACTCTCGGCGGCGGTGAGCCGCCAATTTTCATCGACGTCGACCGTGGGCCTGTTGCTGACGGATCAGGGGCGGCTGGCCATTCCGGTCCTGATCAAAGGCACGATGGCGAAGCCGATCATTCTCCCGGATGCCACATTGCTGGCGAAGCGGACCCGTCACCGGTTGACCGAAGAAGTCATGAACGAGGTGATGTCGGACAAAGTGGAGCAGCTTCAGCAGACGGGCAAGGCCCTGCTCAAAGGGCTGCTCGGCCGGTAGGGATCGGATGGAATACAAGGATTATTACAAAAGCCTCGGAGTCTCGAAAACGGCGGGCGCGCAGGAGATCAAATCCGCCTATCGGAAATTGGCGCGGCAATCCCATCCGGATTTGCACCCGAACGATAAGAAGGCGGAAGAACGATTCAAGGAGATCAATGAAGCGTACGAGGTGCTGAGCGATCCGGCCAAACGGAAGAAGTATGACGAACTCGGCGCCAACTGGGAGCAGATTCTCCGGGATAAAGAGTATGCCCGACAGTACGCACCTCCGGGGTCCGAATGGGCGGGCGCCGAGACGGTGGACCTGAATGATTTTTTCGAGACCTTCTTCGGCGGGCTTGGGGGGCGGGCGGGACGGGCCGGCCGCGGCCGAAGAACCCAGCGGGGGGAGGACCTGCTTCACCCGGTCGAACTGACCCTGGAGGAGGCATTCCACGGGACGAGCCGTCGGCTGCAGTTGGATGTCGATCAACCGTGCGGCCGTTGCGGCGGCTCGGGAATGGTGGTGGAGACTCACACAAAGGGGGCGACCCGGCGAACGGCGCAGACCACGACCTGTCCGACGTGCGGCGGCCACGGGTCGCTGAAAGAGCGAAAAAATCTTGATGTGAAAATCCCCCGTGGCGTCACCGAAGCTTCTCGGGTAAGACTGACGGGAATGGGAGGCGGCGGGGCGGGCGGAGGCGCAGCGGGCGATCTCTACCTGGAAATTCACCTCAGGCCGCATCGATTGTTTCACGTGAACGACCATGATCTCTCCTGCGAGTTGCCGGTCCGGGATGACGAGGCCGCGTTGGGGACGACCGTCGACGTGCCGACGCTGGAAGGCCGCGTGTCACTGACCATTCCTCCCGGCAGCCAGTCGGGGAGCCGGCTGCGACTCAAGGGGAAGGGCCTTCCCCACCTGCACGGCTCCGGTCGCGGCGATCTGTACTACCGCCTGAAAATCGTGACGCCCGCCGCCCTGACCGATGAGGAAAAAGAGCTGATCCTTCAACTCAAACAGCTCCGGGAACGGCAGGGGGATCGGCGTGATCCTCGACGGGCGCTCTTTTCCTGACCGGACTGATCGTCGTGAACATTCCTTGACAGCGGGTGCGGGAATTGCCTACCATGATTCTTCGACAAAACTCCCCGTGTGAGCCGGGGTTGAACGAGAGGAGATGGTGGGACGCGTAGAGTCACGACCGCCGCTGCAGAACGACCGACTGCTTCGGGCCTGCCGAAAAGAGCCCGTCGACCGCACGCCGGTCTGGATCATGCGGCAAGCCGGCCGATATCTGCCGGCCTATCAAGCGCTCCGGCGCAAAGTCAGCTTCATGGATCTGTGCAAGACGCCCGAACTCGCGATGCAGGCGACCCTGACCCCGTTGGAGACGTTGGATGTCGATGCGGCGATCCTCTTCTCGGACATCCTGATTCCGGTGGAAGCGATGGGGATGACGGTCGTCTTCACGGAGCACAAAGGCCCCCAATTACCGGAACCCATCAGAAACTCGGCCGACGTCGATCGGCTGCGGGTGCCGGATCCGGAAATCGCGATGGGATTTGTCCCGGAGGCGATCCGTCTCGTCAACCGGGCGATCGGAGGTCGCATTCCGCTCCTGGGGTTCTCCGGCGCGCCCTACACGCTGGCGACCTATATGGTGGAGGGGGAAACGTCGAAGAATTTCTACGGCATCAAACGGATGCTGTTCGAGTCGCCAAAACTGCTCCACTCGCTGCTGGAAAAACTGACGAGAACGGTGACCGATTACTTGAACGCGCAGATTGCCGCCGGCGCCCATGCGGTGCAGCTCTTTGACACCTGGGCCGGCGCGCTGACGCCGGTCGAATACGGCGAGTTCGCCTTCCCCTACACACAGCAGGTGATCGCCGGACTTCACCGGAAATCGTGCCCCGTCATTTTATATGTGAACGGCGGCTCGAGTTATCTGGACCGGATGGCCGAGTCGGGAGCCGATGTCGTGAGCCTGGATTGGCGGATCGAGATCGGTGAAGCCCGGCAGCGCATCGGCCACAAGGTCGCCTTGCAGGGGAATCTCGATCCCTGCGCCCTCTATGCGCCGCCCGAGACGATCAGGATGCACGTCGCAAGGATCCTGCAGGGGTACGGCAAGGGCGAGGGCCATATCTTCAACCTCGGCCACGGCATTCTGCCCGATATCCCCGTCGATCATGCCATCGCCATGGTCAACGCGGTGCATGAAGAGAGCGCCCGCTTTCACGGAGCCGGCTAGCATGGTCCATTCGCCATCCGGCACCCGGCCGCCGCTGTCCGTCTCGCTCGATCTGCTGGCCAAACACGATAAGCCGGGGCCTCGCTATACGAGTTATCCCACCGCACCGGTGTGGAATGAAACCTTCGGCCCGGCAGAGTATGACGCCGAAATCATCCGGACGAATGCCATCGACACCAATCGAGTGCCGCTCTCTCTCTACGCGCATATCCCCTTCTGCAATACCCTCTGCTATTTCTGCGGCTGCAACATGCTCGTCACGAAGGATCCCGGCAAAATGGCGCACTATATGGCGTGTATGCAACGGGAGATCAAAATGATCGCCGACCGATTGGCGCCGGCCCATCCGAATGGTCGACCGGTGCATCAAATCCAGTGGGGTGGGGGAACGCCGAACTACCTGGCCGACGAGTTGATCGCGCAGTTGATGGCCACACTCACCGAGCGGTTTGCAATCGCGGGCGATGCGGAGATCGGTCTGGAAGTCGATCCGAGGGATGTGCGTCCCGGACAGATCCGTCTGTTGCGCCGGCTGGGTTTTAATCGAATCAGCCTCGGCGTCCAGGATTTCGATCCGCGGGTGCAGCAGGCGGTGAATCGGATCCAGCCGGAAGCACTGACGAGAGAGGTGATCGAGGACTGCCGATCGGCCGGCTTTGAAAGCCTCAACATCGACCTCATCTACGGGCTGCCGTTTCAATCGGCGGAGTCGTTTGCCCGTACGATCGACACCGTTATCGACATCGGGCCCGATCGAATTGCCGTCTTCAACTACGCGCACGTGCCGTCGTTGAAAAAACACCAGCGGATGATCCCGGCCCAGGCGTTGCCGCCGCCGTCGGAGAAGCTCCGCCTGCTGAAAACGGTGATTGAACGACTGACCGGGGCGGGTTACGTCTATATCGGCATGGACCATTTCGCGCGCCCGGAGGATGAATTGTGCCGGGCGCAACGGGCCAAAAGTCTCCATCGGAATTTTCAAGGCTACACGACCAAGGCGGGATGCGATCTGTACGCCTTCGGAGCGACGGCGATCAGCATGGTCGGGGACTGCTATGCGCAAAACCTCAAGGAGTTGGACGCGTATGAGGGCGCGGTGTTATCCGGCCGCCTGCCGACCGGTCGCGGCTACCGGCTGAACGGGGACGATCGCATCCGGCGCTATGTGATCAACCGGTTATTGTGTGATCTCGAAGTGCGCAAAGCCGATGTTGAAGAGAAGTTCGATGTGATTTTCGACGACTATTTCGCGACGGAATTACACCACCTGTCCCGGTATGTGCCGGAGGGGCTGATCGATCTGCATCCCGACCGGCTGGGTGTGACGGAGGTCGGACGGCTGCTGGCGCGGAATCTCGCCATGGAGTTCGATGCCTATCTTCGGGACGAGCGCGCAGACCAGCCGTTGTTTTCCCGGACGGTGTGACGCCATGGCCGCGGAGACCGTTGCCCCACTGACCCTGACGCTGACCCCGGCGCGGAGCGCACCGCCCACGGCGGTCCTGCTGCTCAATCTTGGCGGGCCCGATTCGCTGGACGCGGTCGAACCGTTTCTTTACAACCTCTTCCGCGATCCGGACGTCATCGATTATCCGATCGGCCAATGGCTTCGAAACCGTCTCGCGGCGACCATTGCGCGCCGCCGCGCGCCGATGGTGCGGGACTATTATCGGTCGATCGGCGGGAAATCGCCGCTCCTGGAGTTTACGACCGACCAGGCGAAAAAATTGGAGCAGGCGCTCAAACCGCACGGAGCGTATCGCTGCGTCATCGGGATGCGCTATTGGCATCCGTTGATCAACTCGGCCATGTTTACACTCATGGCCGGTGGCGTCAAACGGTGCATCGTCCTGCCGCTCTATCCCCACTATTCGCTGGCGACGACCGGGTCGGCTTTTGCCGAAGTGCGCCGCGTCCTGCGCGAAGCGGGCGGCGAGCGGCTGTTGATGCGTTATATCGATCACTGGCATGACCACCCGGGGTACATCGAGGCGCTGGCCGACCGGATCCGCGAAGGCCTCTCGTCCATTCCCCCGCCGAGCGAGCGCATCCATCTCGTCTTCTCCGCGCACGGCCTGCCGGAGAAACTGATCCGCAAGGGCGATCCCTACCAGCGCCAGATCGAAACCACCGTCGGGTTGACGGTGAAGGCCCTGGGCTATGACGCCGACCGCGTGCACCTGTGCTATCAGAGCCGCGTCGGGCCGTTGAAATGGATCGGTCCATCAACCGAAGAACTAATGAAGGAGCTGGCCGGTCGCGGTATTCGCACTGTACTGGTTGTCCCGGTCAGCTTCGTCTCCGATCATTTGGAAACGCTCTACGAGATCGATATCCTCTACAAAAACATGGCGCAGAAACTGGGCATCACCGAGTGGTACCGGGCGCCGTCGTTGAACACCGCGCCGGCCTTTATCGACGCGTTGAAAACGATCGTGCTGGAAGCGGCGTCTCCTAACGGTTCTTGACGGGTGAGAAGCGATGCAGACCTGGAGTGGTTCATGCGTACGGCGATGGGGTTTTAGGGGAGATGAGCATCTCCCCTAAAACTTCAATTGACGTGATCATCATCGGGGGCGGCATCTCCGGCCTCTCCGCCGCCTATTGGCTGCAGGAACGGGGCCGATCGTTCCGGCTCTTCGAACAGGGGCGCACGGTCGGCGGTGTGATGCGGAGCGAACGGGTTAACGGCTATCTGATCGAACACGGCCCCAACAGTTTGATGACGAACCATCCCGACGTCTATCGTCTCTGCGAGGGTGTGGGGTTGGGAGCGCGGCAGGTGGAGGCCGATGTCTTCGCCAACCGGCGTTACCTGATCAAGGCGAAGCGGTTGTGTCCCTTGCCGCGGAGCCCCATCGATTTTCTTCGGACACCGATGTGGAGCGGCCGCGCCAAACTCCGGCTGTTCGCCGAGCCGTTCATCCGACCGAATCGCAGCGACCGGGAAGAGAGCGTGGCTCAGTTCATCACGCGTCGCTTCGGCCGCGAGCTGTTGGACTATGGATTCGATCCGTTCGTGTCCGGGGTCTATGCCGGCGACCCTGAGCGTCTGTCGATGCAAAGCACCTTCAGCCGGCTGGTCGAGTGGGAGCGGCAATCC
>JBGPUQ010000009.1:0-14220 GCA_041491185.1 Nitrospiria bacterium
GGCCTTCGGCCGCTTGAAAAGTACGCGGTACGAATGGGGGGCGGCCGAAATCACCGGTTCGGTCTCTTCGACGGCATCCTCATCAAGGACAACCATATCGCACTGGCCGGAAGTCTGGGGACTGCGGTCACGGCGGCCAGGAAAGCCGCGCCGCGCCGATTTAAGATTGAAGTGGAGGCCACCACAATGGAGGAAGTCGAAGAAGCCCTTTCGGCCGGGGCCGACATCATCCTGCTGGACAACATGACGATCCCTCAACTCAAAGAGGCCGTCTTTCGGATCGGCGGACGTGCCATGACGGAAGCCTCCGGAGGGGTTCAATTGAACACGGTCGGAGAGATTGCGGCAACCGGCGTCGATTTTATTTCCATCGGGGCGCTCACCCACTCGGCACCGGCGGCAAATCTCAGCCTGGAGATTGTTCCGCCATGAGCCGGACGACAACGACCGAACGACCGCCGTTGACGGTGCCCCGAGCCGATCTGACCGGCGGGCGGATCGGATCGCGCATCGACCTGCACACCGCCGTCGACTCGACGAACACGACAGCGTTCGAGGCGTCCGGTGCCGGCGCACCCGACGGAACCGTCATTGTCGCCGACGCGCAACGGGCCGGACGGGGACGACTGGGGCGATCGTGGAACTCGCCTCCGGGACGAAATCTCTATCTGTCAATCGTCCTGGGCGCCCCGTTCCCCCGACAGACCGTCGCCGCGCTTCCCTTTCTGGCCGCCGTGGCGCTGCGCGACGCCATCCGTGACCTCACCGGCCTCGACGCGGCAACGAAATGGCCCAATGACGTGATCATCAACGGCCGCAAAGTCGGGGGCATTCTTGTCGAGGCGCGCGAGCGGGGCTCCCAGACAACGGTCGCCGTGGTCGGCATCGGCGTGAACGTCAATTGGCCGCGCCGCAGCATGCCGGCCGATCTCCGGCCGACGGCGACCTCGATTCAAACAGAGCAGGGGCGCGCCGTCAGTCGACCCCGGCTCCTCGTCACGTTGCTGAACCGGTTTGACGCCGGCTATGAGCGCCTCCGCCGTCAGGGAAGCGGACCGCTCCTGGAGGATTGGAGTCGCACCTGCATCACCCTTGGCCGGAGGGTCACGATCGAGAGCCCCTCGGGGATCATCACGGCGACGGCGGTCGCCGTCGATCCGTCCGGCCGGCTGATGATTCGCCGCCCGGACGGTTCAACCACCGCCGTCACCGCCGATGCCGTCGTCCGCCCGGCCATCGGAGACTTGACGGCACCGACCACACGGAGGTCTCATGCTCTGCGCCATTGACGTCGGCAATACCAATATCGTGCTCGGACTCTTCGACCGCGAGACGCTGCTGGCCCAATGGCGGATCGCGACCCATCACCAGCGCACGGCAGATGAATATGCGGCGCTCGTCAGCGACCTGTTACGCAGCCGGGGATGGGACTTTGGGCGGATCACCGGCGTGATCTGCTCCAGCGTGGTTCCGGCACTGACTCCAGTGATTGAGGAGTTTTCCCGCCGCATCCTGCGCATTGAGCCGATCGACGTCACCCATGAACTCAACAGCGGGCTGACCCTTCGCATCGACACGCCGGCGGAATTGGGCGCCGATCGCCTGGTCAACGCGGCCGCCGCCTACGCGCAGTACGGCGGCCCCGTGATCATCGTCGATTTCGGGACGGCCATCACCATTTGCGTCGTGTCGAGCCGCGGCGAATATTTGGGCGGCTCAATCGCCCCCGGCATTTCCATCGCGGCCGAAGCGCTCTTTCAACGGACGGCCAAACTCTCCCCCATCGATCTGATCCGCCCCAAGAGCGTGATCGGGAAAAACACGGTCTCGGCCATGCAAGCGGGGATTCTCATCGGATTTGCCGGCCTGGTCGGGACGCTCATCAGACGGACACACACCGAGCTGGCACAGATCGAACCCGGAAAACAGGCCCGAGTCGTGGCCACGGGAGGGCTGGCTCACCTGATCGCGCCGGAGTGCCCGGAAATTCAGGATGTCCGCCCCACCCTGACGCTTGAAGGACTGCACCTGCTCTACACGCTCAATAGCCCGGGCGGGCGGACGTGACGGCTCGTCTCCGATTCGGGCGCATGGCGCCAAGGCATCAATCGACAGGGTCGATTTGATCTTGACACCAAAAAAGAAAATTGGTATCGTACGTTTAGCACTCTGTAATATTGAGTGCTAATACGCGGTTTGCCATTGGGAAATATGGGAGAAATTAGAATAGAACACACGTAAAAACAGATTGTTAGCCTCCATGAACACGTCACTCAATAATCGATCGCAGCAGATCCTCAACGCCGTGATTCTCTGCCATATCCGGCTCGGCGCACCGGTCGGCTCACGGACATTGACCAAACTGGGCGAAATCGGTCTGAGCCCGGCAACCATCCGGAACGTCATGGCCGATCTGGAAGAGCTCGGCTATCTGACCCATCCGCATACCTCCGCGGGCCGCGTTCCGACCGAAAAAGGCTACCGACACTATGTCGATCATCTGTTGCACGAGGCTATCGGGCCGCAGCCGCCCACACCCATGCCGGTGGAGTGGCCCGTCCGCCAGGAGAATCCCGCGGAACTCCTGCACGAAGCGTCGCGCCTGTTGTCTCAAATGAGCCACTACGCGGGTGTGGTCATCGCGCCCCGCATTTCACACCGCACCTTCAGGCAGATCGAGTTCATTGCCCTGCGCCCGCGGCAGGTTCTGGCCATCTTCGTCTCCGAAGACGGATTGATCCACCACACGCTCTTCGAAGTCGACCGTGACTTCAGCGGCAGCGAACTGGCGCAGATGGCCGACCATCTCAACAGCCGGTTCGCCGGCATGGCGCTGCAGAGCGTCAGGCGGCGGATGCTCGAAGAAATGCGGGAAGTCAAGGAACGCTACGATTCCCTCCTGCGACGAGCCCTGGAACTGGGGCGGCAAGCGATGAACACCCCGGAAAACAGCGAGATCTACGTCGAGGGCGCGACGAACATTCTCAATCAGTTTGATGTGGCCGATTTTGACGAAATGAAACGGCTCTTTCGCGCGTTTGAGGAAAAATACCGGCTGTTGAAAGTGCTCGAACAGTGCCTGGAAAACCCCGGGGTCCAGGTCTATATCGGTTCCGAAAACGCCGCCCTCGGCACCACGACCTGCAGTCTGGTGGTCTCCGCCTATGAGTGCGACGGGCAACCGATTGGCAGCGTCGGCGTCATCGGCCCCACACGCATGGACTACTCCAGCGTCATTCCCCTGGTGCAGGCGACCGCGAGGCAGTTGGGCCTGTTCTTTGAGGAATGGCGGGAAGGATTGGTGCGATGACGGCACGGCCCCCTCAAGATTCCGACACCCCGGACAAGACCACCGCCGACGCGGCGGGCGACATGGAATCGCCGACCGCCGAACGCGCACAGGAGAGCGCGCCGGACGCGATCGGGACCACGCAACGGGAGTACGACCAGGTGCACGACAAATATATGCGGTTGATGGCGGAATTCGACAACTACAAAAAACGTGCGACCCGGGAGCGGGAGCAATTTTTGCAATTCGCCAATGAGGAACTCTTGAAGGAATGGCTGCCGGTCGTTGACAATATCGAGCGCGCCCTGCGCCATGTGGGAGAAACCCAGGCGCCGCCTTCGATGGCGGAAGGGTTGTCGTTGATCCACAAACAATGCCTCGATCTGTTGGGCCGGGCCGGGGTCACCGCCATTGAAAGCGTCGGGAAACCATTCAACCCGGAGCTCCACCAGGCCGTCGCCCAGCGGGAGACGGCCGACGGAGCGGAGCAGGCCGTGCTCGAAGAAGTCCAGCGAGGCTACGTCCTCAAGGGACGGCTGCTTCGCCCCGCCCTGGTCACCGTCTCCACGGCTCCATCGGTTGAGACCACGGCACCGCCGCAGGGTAGCGGCCGCACGGGTGAACAGGATGCATATGACATGAAGGAGGAACACCGCAATGGGTAAGGTTATCGGAATCGATCTGGGCACCACCAATTCATGCGTCGCCATCGTCAGCGGCGGCGACCCCGTCGTCATCGCCAATGCGGAGGGCAGCCGGACGACACCGTCCATCGTGGCCTTCACCGAAAAGGGGGAACGGCTCGTCGGGCAGATCGCCAAACGGCAGGCCATCACCAATCCGGAGAACACGGTCTTTTCCATCAAGCGACTCATGGGGCGACGGTTCCGCGCAAAAGAAGTCGAGGAAGCGAAGAAACGGCTGCCGTATCAGATCGTGGAAGCCCAGAACGGCGACGCGCAGGTGGAGTCTCGCGGCAAACACTACAACCCGCCGGAAATCTCGGCCATGATCCTGCAGAAAATGAAGCAGACGGCGGAAGATCATCTGGGCGAGAAAGTCACCGAAGCGGTCATCACGGTGCCCGCCTATTTCGATGACAGCCAGCGGCAGGCAACCAAAGACGCCGGGCAGATTGCCGGCCTCACCGTCCTGCGCATCATCAACGAGCCGACGGCCGCCGCGCTCGCCTACGGGCTCGACAAGAAAAAAGACGAACGGATCGCCGTCTACGATCTCGGCGGCGGCACGTTCGATATCTCGATCCTGGAAATCGGCGAGGGCGTGTTCGAAGTCAAATCGACCAACGGCGACACCTTCCTGGGCGGAGACGATTTCGATCTGCGCGTCATGGATTGGCTGGTCGACGAGTTCAAGAAAGACCAGGGCATCGACCTGAAACGGGACAAGATGGCGCTGCAGCGGCTCAAAGAGGCGTCCGAAAAGGCGAAGATTGAACTGTCCTCATCACTGGAGACGGAGATCAATCTGCCCTTCATCACGGCCGACGCCGCCGGCCCCAAGCATCTGGTTGTCAAACTCACCCGATCGAAGTTCGAACAACTGGTGAACGACCTGGTGCAGCGGACGATCACGCCCTGCGAGAAGGCGTTGGCCGACGCCGGCTTCTCCGCCAAGGATATCCAGGAAGTCGTGCTGGTCGGCGGGATGACGCGAATGCCGAAAGTCCAGCAGGTGGTCAAGGAATTTTTCGGCAAGGAACCCCACAAAGGCGTCAATCCGGATGAGGTGGTGGCCATCGGCGCCGCCATCCAGGCCGCGGTCTTGAAGGGCGAGGTCAAAGATGTCCTGCTCCTGGACGTGACTCCCCTGTCACTCGGCATCGAGACGCTCGGCGGCGTTTTTACAAAACTGATCGAACGCAACACCACCATCCCGACGAAGAAAAGCCAGGTCTTCTCAACCGCCGCCGACAACCAGACCGCCGTGACCGTCCGCGTCTTCCAGGGCGAGCGGGAGATGGCCACCGACAACAAACTGCTGGGACAGTTTGATCTGATCGGCATCCCCATGGCCCCCCGGGGCGTTCCGCAGATCGAAGTCACGTTCGATATCGATGCCAACGGCATCGTCCACGTCGCGGCGAAGGACACGGCCACCGGCAAGGAACAGTCGATCCGGATCACCGCCTCCAGCGGTGTCAGCAAGGAAGAGATTGAGCGGATGGTCAAGGAATCCCAATCCCATTCCGATGAGGATCGAAAGAAAAAGGCCTTGGTCGAAGCGCGCAATGAAGCCGACTCGCTCGTCTACAGCGTTGAAAAATCGCTCGGTGAACTCGGCGACAAGATCGACACCGCCGAACGGACCTCGATCCAGGAGCAAATCGCCCAGACCAAAAAAGCGATCGAGGGAACGGACATCGAGGCCATTCAGTCGGCCGTCAAGTCGCTGACCGCCTCCTCTCACAAGCTGGCGGAAACGGTGTACAAGAAAACGACGAGTGGTGAGTCGCCGGGGGCGACGGGCGGGGCGGGAGCGTCAACATCGCCCAAGGACGAATCTGTGGTGGACGCAGAATTTAAAGAAACGGACGCCGACAAAAAGTAATCGGCCGACGTCCCATCCGCCACCCGACCAGGAAGAGCGCGCATTGTGGCCACGACCCACGACTACTATGAGATTCTCGGCGTCGAACGAGCGGCCACCGATGAAGAACTCAAAAAGGCCTATCGCAAGTTGGCCATGCAGCACCATCCCGATCGAAACCCCGGCAACAAAACCGCCGAGGAGAAATTCAAAATCATCAGCGAAGCCTATGCCGTGCTCAGCGATCCCCAAAAACGCAAGAGCTACGACCGGTACGGCACGGCGGGGGGAGCGCAGGGGTTTGAAGGATTCGGGGGGTTCGGCGATATTTTCGGGGATATTTTTGACGATGTCTTTGCCGGCGGTCCCGGGCGGACCCGACGCGGCGGCCGGGCCGAACGCGGCGCCGATCTCGCCTACAATCTGACCATCACCCTGGAAGAAGCCGTCTCCGGCAAGGAGACCAAGCTGCGGATTCCACGGACCGAGCCGTGCCCGGAGTGCCGAGGCACCGGCGCACGAAGCCACACCGCCATCAAAACCTGTTCCACGTGCCACGGCGCGGGACAACTCCGGTTCCAGCAAGGATTCTTCACCGTCAGCCGGACGTGTCATCACTGCCGCGGAGAGGGAAAGATCGTCACCGAACGCTGCATCGCCTGTAACGGCAACCGCGTGGTGAAACAAGACCGCGCACTGACGCTGAAAATCCCCGCCGGAGTCGACTCGGGTTCGCGGCTCAGACTCAGCGGAGAAGGCGAGGCGGCCGCGCACGGCGGGCAACCGGGCGATCTCTACGTCATCGTGTCCGTCCAGGATCACCCCGTGTTCACCCGGCACGAAGATGATCTGATCTTCGACCTGTCGATCACCATCACCACCGCGGCGCTCGGGGACAAAATCGAGGTACCGACCCTGAAAGGCACCTCAACCTTGAAAATTCCACCCGGCACCCAGCACGGCCAGCTGTTTCGACTGAAAGGACTCGGCGTCCCGCACCTCAATGAACACGGCACCGGGGATCAGGTGGTTCGCGTCAAAGTGTCGATCCCCTCCAAGCTCACGGCCAAGCAGCGCTCCCTCCTTCAGGAGCTGGCCAAGACCATGGAGGGCTCGGCCAACGGACAACCGGAATCGATCGTGGAGAAAGTCAAAAACCTCTTTGAGTAATGCCCGTCTATTTCGTTGATGCCGATGCGATCCGGCCGCCGCTGATCACCATTCGCGGACCGCTGGCTCGCCACCTCGCCCGCTCGCTTCGGATGCAGCCGGGTGAACGGTGCCGGTTTATCGGGCCGCACCGGCGGTATCTCGGCGAGTTGACGACCGTCACCCCATCAACCGTCATCGCCACCATTGTGCGGGAGGAGGCCGCCCCCCCGCGGCTGCGGCCGGTCACCGTCGGACAGGCGATCCTCAAAGGCCATCGGATGGACTGGGCCCTCCAAAAATCCGCCGAACTGGGAGCGACGCGCATCATCCCGCTGGTCACCGATCGAACGATCGTGCGACCGCGCCGCGAGCGGATCACGGCGCAACTCCGGCGGTGGCAGTCGATCCTTCACGAGGCAGCCCAGCAATCCGGTCGATCGGACGAACCGGAATTGGCCGCCCCCTGCAACCTCCGCGAATGCCTCAACGCAACCCCGCCGTCGACCGTCCGGTTGATTCTGTCAGAGGCGGAATCGGACGAGCGGCTCAGCCGACTGGTGGCCGCGCTGCCGCCCGATCAACCGATCCTGCTGCTGGTCGGCCCGGAAGGGGGATTCGGACCTGATGAACTGGCCGAGGCGGTGGCACACGGCGCCCGCCCCGTCTCGCTCGGCCCGCTGATCCTGCGGTCTGAAACGGCCGCACTGGCCGCCCTCGCGCTGGTGCACAACTGCCCGGTCCCATCGTCATCAGACGCTCGTCACACCGGCGACGGTCAGATCGCATGATGGACCGTTTCGAGGAAACGCCCGTTCCCCCGCCGTCCGAGGTTCAACCCTCGCCCTCCGATCCGCCGCATCTTCCGGACAACCCGGCGCCGTCACCCGCCCCGGTGCTTCGGCGGCTCGCGGCCGTCGGCATCGATCTGATCGTCATCAATCTCTGCGACCTCCTGTTGATCGCCGCCGCGCTGGCCGGGCTGTCGATCGGGCTTCGGCAGGTGCGTCAGCCGCTGCCCTCACAGGAGCTGATCGCCTCGCTGACCCAGCAACTCACGTTCGGGTGGTCACTCCTCTTCATCGGCTATTTCTCGTACTTTACGGCCCAGGGCGGACAAACCCCGGGCCAGCGGCTGCTGCGCATCACCGTCGTCAGACTCGACGGCACTGACATCGGCTGGCCGCGGGCCGCCTGGCGATCCGTGGTCTTGTTCATCAGCCTGCCGTTCTTTTTCATCGCCTGGCTGGTCGTCGCCCTGCCGGGGAAACGAGCGCCTCACGACTATGCGGCCGGCACGCGGGTGGTGCGGGTCAGATGAGCGGATCTTCGCCGCCGATCGAAATAGGAACCGTCGCCCCTGCTGTCTCTCCGCTACCGACCAAACCATCCGGCACATCACCATAAAATAGATTACAGGAACATCATACTGTTCCCTTGCCCCACCCAACACATCAAGTCGAATTACGTATGATGTCCCCGTCATTCAGCGCACCATCACCATGACGGGCATTAATCATGATCGGCAATAGCTAAGAAGTGAATTGTTGTAGTCAAGAAAGTGACCTTGATGGTTAGAATCTTGTCCCTGATGGCCAGGATATTGGCTGTTTGGGTGGGTCGGCTCAACAAAATAAATATTTTTTCATTCTCGTCCTACTCTTTTCACTTTTTGCTTGACATCCTGCACGGAGTTCACTAAGCTGGCGGCACTTTAACCCCGTATTTCTCAGCCGCCATTTTTGAGGGAAGATGGCTAGGCGTCAAGTCGCAACACCGTGTGCTGGGCGGCGCTTGGTTTCTATCCTTGCCACATGTCTCCATCATTTACTGTGTCGCACCTTGAAAGAGAGGGAGCTCTCCATGGCTTTGAGGCGACGACGCAAGCGATCGTTTGCGTGGGTTAACCGCCCTCCTCTTTTTGTTCTCTTGTCCCAGGGAATGCTGGCACGGCCCGCGTGGCTCATGGCCCTTCTGGTCATGTTCTTCGGCGTCATCTTGGCCCGTCCAAGCGAGGTTCACGCCCAGACGGCCACATTTCATCTGCACTCTGAAGCGTCGACAACTTCCGGGCTGCTGCAGTTGACAACCGCCGGCCCGGATGCTCCCTCGGCCGCCGTAATATCCATTGCGCTCAGGAACAAGCAGCCCGGCGAGTTTCTAATCAAAGCGTTTGACACGCCCGCGGGCGTGCCGGGCCTGTCCGGAACGATTCCGGTCGGTTCCACCCTTTCCTTCACGCTGTGGATGCGAAAGACGGCCGACTTCGGGAACATGGCACCCAAGGCCAAGGTCTATTTGAACAATGCGACAGGGTCGCTCCTCTGTATCGGGACTGCAACGGTCGCTCTGACCACAACACTCACCCCCTTCACGTTCAGTTGTACGACCACGTCCGACGTGACCATGGCCGCGGCGGATCGTGTGTATCTGTGGGTGGGGATTCAACTGACGGCCAAACCTGGGAACAACGTCGTCCAAGCCGAGCTGGATATTGAAGGAACGCTTGATGGAGCGACGGATTCGAAGATCATCGTTCCGCTTCCTGGAGCGCCAGGCCCGCCCGCTATTTCAAGCCTCTCTCCTCTGTCGGGACCGGTTGGCACTTCCGTGACGATCAACGGCTCGAACTTCGGAGCGACGCAAGGAACGAGTGCGGTCACCTTCAACGGCACGTCGGCACCGCCGGCGAGTTGGAGCAGCGCGCAAATTGTTGTGCCTGTTCCGGCCGGGGCGACCACCGGGCCCGTCGTCGTCACCGTGGGAGGCGTGGCAAGTAACGGGGCGACGTTTACGGTCGCAACCCCGCCAGCCATCAGCTCCCTGTCCCCGAGGCTCAGTTTGCGCGGGACGCCGGTGACGGTGAACGGCTCCAACTTTGGAAGCGCACAGGGAGCCAGCACGGTCACATTCAATGTGTGTCGCGGGCATCCCATCCAGTTGGAGTGACACCGCAATCGTGGTCCCTGTGCCGTCCAGCGCGACGACGGGCCCGGTGATTGTTACGGTGGGTGGTTCAGCCAGCAATGGGGTCACGTTCACGGTGGTTGGTACAGGCGCGATAACGGGAACCGTGACGCGAGGTCTCGACTCGACCCCCGTGAGCGGGGCCGTCGTGGAAGCGCTGCAATCCGGTGTCGTCAAAGCCTCCACGATCACGGCCAGTCAAGGGGGTTATTCACTCTCCTCGCTCCTTTCCGGGACCTACGATCTGCGCATTACGGCCACCGGCTTCACGACGGGCCTTCAGGCCAGCCTTGCGATCAGTGACGACACGAATACCATCGTCAACTTCACACTCAACGCGGCTTCCTCCGGCCCGACCGCCGTGTACCATCTTCACGGGGAAGCGTCCTCGACAAGCGGCCTCAAACAGTTGAAGACAAGCGGCCCCGACACGTCCTCGCTGTCGCTCTACTCCATCCTGCTAAAGAACAAGGGGACGGGAGAATATGTGATTCAAGCGTTTGACACCCAGACAGGGATTCCGAATCGTTCTGGCACCATCCCCGCAGGCTCCACGGTGAGCTTTACACTTGGGATGAGGCAAACGGCCGGGTTCGGAACCATGATGCCGAGGGCCAAGCTGTACCTCAATAGCGCCTCCGGGGTCCTCTTGTGCGTCGGCACGGCTTCGTCGCCGCTGACCACGACCCTAGGCATGTTTACATTCACCTGCGTGACGACGGCGAACATCACGATGAGCGCATCCGATCGGTTCTACCTGTGGACGGGCGTGAACATTACCACCAAGCCGGGCAACAACAGTGTCCAGGCGGAGCTTGACGTCGAGGGAACGCTCAACAGCCCGACCGATTCGCACATCACGGTGCCTCTTCCTTCCGGAGCTCCGGCCCTGAGCAGTCTCTCGGCCACCTCCGGCCGGGTCGGCACAGCAATTACCATTCGCGGGTTGAACTTCGGCCAGACGCAAGCGGGCAGCACGGTCACGTTTAACGGCACGCTTGCGGCACCGAATAGTTGGAGCGACACCGCCATCACGGCCGCCGTGCCGGTGGGAGCGACGACGGGACTCATGGTGGTGACCGTCGGGGGTGCTGTCAGCAACGGCCTCCTCCTCTATGTGGATGATTTGGCCCCTGGCGTCATTGCCACCGTGGCGGGAACGGGGACGGGAGGGTTCAACGGCGACAACGGTCCGGCGACCAGCGCGCAGCTCGACCTGCCGTGGGGTGTCGCGATGGATGGCCAAAGCAATCTCTTTATCGCGGATTATAATAAAAACCGGATACGCATGGTGAATAGTACGGGCACCATCACCACCGTGGCAGGAAGCAACGACTTGCCCTTGTGTTGCTTGGAGGGCTACCCGGCCGTGCAGGCGTATCTTGCCTATCCGAATGGGGTCGCGCCGGACAGGTTGGGAAACTTCTTCATCTCCGAAGACCAGGGCGGCAGGCTTTGGAAGGTGGATACCAGTGGAATCATGCGAACCGTTACTACTTGCAATTCGGGAGGTGTGGTAGCGGACCTTCAGGGGGATGTGTATTTCACGTGCCGGTCGCCATTGGTCCACAAGTTGGACACCGCCGGGGTGATCACAGTCATTGCCGGTAATGGCACCTACGGTTACAGCGGGGATGGTGGCCGGGCCACCGAGGCTCAGCTCAGCTCCTATCTCGAAGGAGTGGCAGTTGACAGTCGGGGAAACTTGTTTATCATCGATAGTGGGAACAATTGTATCCGAAAGGTTAGCCCCGACGGGATCATCACCACGGTAGCGGGAAATGGGACAGCCGGTTTCAGCGGTGATTTTGGGCCGGCGACAGCCGCGCAGTTGAACTCTCCATATGGCATCGCGGTTGATGAGTCGGGCAATCTGTTTATCGCCGACACGGGCAATGGGCGCATTCGAAAAGTGACATTTACGGGAATCATCACGACGGTGGCGGGGATCAGCGTTCAAGGGTATGGGGGTGACGGAGGCGCGGCTCTCAATGCCATACTCAACTATCCGAGAGGGATCGCCAGTATTGGTCAAAACGTGCTCTTCATCGGGGATAGCTTCAACCACCGCGTCCGTAAGATCGGCGGCGGCCCGTTCCCCAATGCGCCGGTCATCAGTAGCGTCTCGACGCCTTCGGGGTCGGTGGGGAGTTCGGTGACCATCTTCGGCTCCAGCTTTGGAGCCACACAGGGGAACAGTGTCGTGACCTTCAGCGGGGTTGTCGCAACGACGACCTCGTGGAGCGATAGTCAAATCGTCGCCACGGTGCCGGCGAGTGCCTCGACAGGGCCTCTCGTCGTAATGGTCGGGAGTCAGACCAGCAACGGCGTGCTCTTCACCGTGCCCTTGTACATTAATACCATCTCGCCCACCTCCGGCTCGATCGGCACGATCGTGACAGTGACCGGATCCGGCTTCGGCTCCAGTCAAGGCAGCAGCACGCTGACCTTCAACGGCGCGTCCGCGATCCCGACCAGTTGGGCTGATGCGAAAATCGTGGCCCCTCTGCCATCGGGGGCGACCACCGGACCAGTCGTCGTCACGGTGAACAGCCAACCGAGCAACGGGGTCGCCTTCATGGCCATCCTGCCTCCGTCGATCAACAGCCTTTCGCCCTCGTCGGATCCGCCGGACAGTCTGGTGACGATCAGCGGAAGCAATTTCAGGGCCACACAGCAAGACAGCGTGGTCACGTTCAACTCACTCGCGGCGGCGGTGGCCAGTTGGAGCGATACGACGATTGTGGCGCGCGTCCCGCTCAATGCCACGACCGGTCCGGTCGTGGTGACGGTGGGAGGGATTCCGAGCAATGGCGTCGTGTTCACGGTCTTGTCGGCGCCGATCATCGATGGTCTTTCGCCCTCATCGGGCACATCGGGGACGCCGGTGACAATTGCCGGTTTCAACTTCGGAAGTTCCCAGGGCAACAGCACGGTTCGCTTCAACGGCTTCCTGGCTGTGCCGACCAGTTGGAGCAATACCTCGATTGTGGTGCTCGTCCCGATGGGTGTGGATACGGGCCCTGTCACTGTCACAGTCGCCGGAAGAACGAGCAACGCCGTCACCTTCACCGTTCCATTTCGGATCACCTTGCCGGACCACGGCGCCACCGTCAACCGCCCCGATACCCTCGTCATGGGGCGATTTTCGGGGATCGTGGGGGAGATCTCCGTCAAGGTGAACGGCAAATTTGCCATGATCAACGGTCAAACCTTCGCTCTCAATGACGTGGACTTGGCATTGGGTCAGAACACCATCACGGCTGAATTGCGATCGGACGACGGCACGATCCTGACCACGAGTATCGTCGTACAGAGCGACTCGCAGACCTTGTATACCCGTGTGACCTCCGATGTGAAGGCTGGCCTTTCCCCCGTGACGGGCACCCTGAACCTGGAGGGGGTTGTGCCGGCGGCAATCACGGAGAGCAGGATGACGGTAAACGCCACTGACTTTGGTATAACAACATTTCCCGTGCAATTGAACATGTCGGGCCCGAGCATGCGGCTCATCACCGTGACCAGTCTGACGAGCGATGGTGCCAGCTATCGGGCCCAATACGCCATAAACGTGCTGGATCCCGTCGGGATGGGAACCTTCCTTGGTCTGAAATGGACCGGTATGCAGGAGGCGCTCCTAGCGGGGAATCTCGAAAGCGCGCTGGCCTATTTTACGAGCAACGTGCAGGATCGTTATCGAACCGTCTTTACGGATTTACAGAGCCAGCTCCCCCAGATTTTTGGCAGTCTTGAGGGGTTCCATCTCCTGAGCATGAATGAAGAAATGGCTGAGGCGGAGGCCCTGCGGACGGAAAACGGCGTCGTGATGTCCTATCCGGTGCAGTTCAGCCTGGATGAAAACGGATTCTGGAAATTTAAGGGGTTCTGATCCGTGAGAGAGGAGCAACTCAAATATCGTGCTTCAAATGATTTTCGTTCAACTGGAGGGGTTGTCTTGACTCGAATCGCCTTTAGCCTCAGCCTCATGCTTTTGTTGGGTTTGGAGTCGGCGGTTGATAAAGCGGCTTGGGCGGCATCCAACAGCGCACCCCGACTCAGCATCACGTCTCCGCCGGACGGCACGGCCATCGAAGAGTCCAACCTGTTAATTCGAGGGAAAGTCAGCGGGGAGGGAGAGATTGGCGTGACCGTCGGCCTGACAGTTGAGCCGATCCCCTTCCAGAGTTTCATCGCCATGGTCAATGGGCGGGAATTTGCGATCAATGTCGGAGAGATTCCTGCCGGGCCAACCACGTTTGTGCTCA
>JBGPUQ010000010.1:0-14166 GCA_041491185.1 Nitrospiria bacterium
ATTGGCTTGTGCCCAGCCGCCCATGGGTGGTTGAGTCCGGTCGTAGAATTCAAATTTCCGCTTGATCTGGACTTTCACCGTTTTATCCGGCTGTTTTTCAACCAGCACGTCATACGTGTCGCGATAATCGTCCTGAATCGGTGGAAATTTGGCCGAAGCGATTTTAAAATAGCGGCGAGGAACGGTGGTTAACTTGCCGTTCTCTTTGTCCGTCGTTGCAGGCGCCAACTCAAGCGATGTGAGCGTGACGAGAAGTTTTTCCCATACCAGTTCGAACGAAGCCGGAAAGCTCTGGGTTGGAACCGCTGGAGCACTCGGTGCCGGAGGGGGTGGTGATTCCGCAGCGCCGGAGGGGGCGATCGGAAGGTACAGGGCCAAGATGAAGAGCCAGCCCCAGAAGGAGAACCACCCAACGATCCCGTAGGGCCTGATGAAATCTGCTGGACGCGGCAGGGGTCGTGCTCCCTCAGACCGCCTGATGCTTGCTGCCTTCACGTCACCCATGCCGGGCCTCCTGATTGGTGCCCTGTTGTTGTGCAAAGACCCATTATATCTACCTTGTTTGATGGGCAGTGTCAAGTGTGGCAATGGTGGCGTATTCACGTCGAGTTGACAAGCCTGGTCGAGCTGATTATGATACCGTCAAAATGGAAAGCCGTGAATTTCGTCGATATCAGGGCACGACAGTGGCGATAGAACGAGCCCTGCTTGTGGCGAAAGAGCTGCCGTCAGGGCGATCCATGGCCCGACGCATGGCGCCTTCGCCGGCCAGAATGGCCGATGGGCTGTCGGTGACATCTCCGAGAATATCGAAAGGGCCCGTGCTCGGCGGCTCTTCTTCGGCCAGATCGGGCCGGAGAGGGGCTGCCCAGGGCCAATCGTTGGAGGAGTTGGAAGAACTGGCTCGTTCGGCCGGCGCGGACGTCGTCGGTCGTTTGGTCCAACGATCGGCGACCACCGATCCCCGGTACCTCATCGGGGCCGGAAAAGCGATGGAGCTTCGGGATCGGTGCCGCGCGGAGGCCGTCGATCTGGTGATCTTTAATACGGATTTATCACCGGCACAAACCAGCCATTTGGAATTGATGGTCGGCGTCAAGGTCGTCGATCGGACCCAATTGATTCTTGACATCTTTGCCCAGCGGGCGAGGAGTCGTGAGGGCAAACTGCAGGTCGAATTGGCGCAATTGCGCTATCTCTTGCCGCGGTTGACCGGCAAGGGGACCGAACTCTCCAGGTTGGGCGGCGGCATCGGGACCAGAGGCCCAGGTGAGACGAAGCTGGAATCGGATCGGCGACGGATTCGACAGCGGATTCGATCGCTTGAACGGAACATTGTCGGGGTTGCCCGAACGCGAACGGTGCAACGTCGCCGCCGATCTCGTGGTAGTGAGGCCCACAGTGCGGTCCCGATGGTGGCACTGGTCGGCTATACCAATGCCGGAAAATCGACCTTGTTCAACGCGTTGACGGGAGCGGGTGTGGTGGTTCAAGACCGTCTGTTTGCGACCCTGGATCCGACCATCCGCCATGTGACGCTGCCGCATAAGACGGTGGTGGCGCTTTCCGATACGGTGGGGTTTGTGCGAAACCTTCCCCACGCATTAATCGCCGCCTTTCGAGCGACATTGGAGGAGGTGCGACACGCCCAGTGCCTGCTCCATATTATCGATCGAAGCCATCCCGAATGGCAGGAACAGGCGGCCGCCGTGGAGCGGGTCTTGACCGAGTTGGACGTGGCGGCCACTCCGCGGATCACGGTTTATAATAAAATGGATGCGGTGGAGCCCGGCATGGTGACATCGGAATCCGCCGCGTCTGGACCGGAAGAACGGCCTGGCCGGCGATCGGTCGTTGCCATTTCCGCATTGAAACGGCAAGGGTTGGATCAACTCGCGGAGGCGATCGAAGCCGCCGTTTGCCTCGGGGTGTCGATCTATCAACTGTCCATTCCGGTTGAGCGCGGCGATCTGATGGCACTCTTGCATGAAAAGGGACAGGTGATCAAGCGGACTTCGAAGGGGCGTGCGGTGCTCTTTTCGGTGGCCTTGACCGATGCCGTGATCGCCCGCTGGGGAGATCAGTGGGCGCCGTTTTTTATCGCTCTGCGCGGATCCTCGCGTGGACGTCCGTCCACGCTCTCAACCGTGAGCGGGTAGGCCATGGCCGAGTCTCGAGTCCGGCATGATCTGGGGTGGACGGTGGGGTTGATGATGGCGATGTGCCTCATGGTGTGGGGGGCTGGCCAGATGTTGAATCGCCAATCGACAGCCCGACCGAGCGGATTGCCGTCGGGTGGTTCGATGCCGGGACAGACGGCACACGAGGAGGCCGACGTCGTCATCGACGGGTTCACCTTTATCCATGCGCCGTCGGCGCCCGAAGCCTGGCCGGTGTGGGAGCTGACGGCGGAGACGGCGACGCTCTTTGAGGAACGGCGGGAGGCGTTGCTCCGTACAATTCAGGCGACATTTTCACCGAACCGCGGCGAGGTGGCCGCGGTGCTGACCGGTGAAACGGGCCGCTTTGATCTGGATCGGATGGACTTCGAGGTGACGGGAAGCATGGTGCCCCTGTCGCTGAACGTTCGGCAAGGCTATCAGCTGAGAACCAGCCAGTTGCACTGGAAAAACGCTGACGGACTGCTTGAAACCGACCGACCGGTTGAAGTGGAGGGGCGGGGATTGCATGTCAAGGGAACCGGGCTTCGCTGGTCTCCGGCGACTCAGCGGGCCGAGGTGCTCCACGATGTTCAGACGGTGGTGGGGTCAGAATGAATCGATGCCGGTTCCTCGCCTCGGCAGGGATGCTTGGAGTGATCTGGGGGGTTGTCGGGGGAGTGGTCGCTCCGGCGGCTTCATCGCTTGGCGGGGAGCCCGCTGGCCAATCGAGCTCCTCAACCATATCACCGTTGAAGAAAAGCCTTGGAGGCAGACAACTGCCGATGACCATTACGTCCAAGCGCATGATCATCGAACAGGCGGAACAGCGCGCCACCTTTGAGGGGGATGTCGTGCTCCGTCAAGGCGAGCTGCTGATGCGGGCGGATCGGGCGGATGTCTGGTCGAGCCAACCGCTGGGGACGCTCGAGTCGGCGCAGGAACGCGGAACCATCTCGAAGGTCAAGGCGTCGGGCCATGTTGATGTGATCCAGGGCGATCGGCACGTCCAGGCCGATGTGGCAGTCTACGATGAAGCCAAGCAGGAAATCGAATTGACCGGTCATCTGTTCGGCGAGGAAAACGGGTACCAGGTGGTCGGAGCGCGGGGCGTCATTTATCTCCAGGAGAACCGGAGCGTGATTGAGGGGAGCCAGGTGACGATTCCGGCGACGGCCAAGCCGCCGACGCCGACCGACAAATCCAGGTCTGGCGCTGGCGGAACAGGCGCGGTGGTCCAGCCGCCGCGGGATCGTTGAGATGGCACTGGAAGCGAAAGGATTGGACAAGCGGTTTCATCGACGTCATGTTGTGCGTGCCGTTGATCTGACGCTCCAGCGGGGTGAGATCGTCGGTCTCTTGGGGCCGAACGGCGCGGGAAAGACGACGATTTTCTCCATGATGGTCGGCCTGACGCGTCCGACCGGCGGGCAGGTCCTGCTGGATGATGTGGATATCACCGTGTTACCCATGCACCAGCGAGCCAGAGCCGGGTTGGGGTATCTTCCTCAGGAACCCTCGGTCTTTCAAAAACTGACGGCGGAGGAAAATCTTACCGCGGTCTTGGAATTGTTGGGGGTCTCGCGGGCCGATCGTCGTGAAAAAGCTCGAACTGTGTTGGAGGAGTTCGGGTTACGCCATGTGGCCCGGCAGCCGGCGTATACACTGTCCGGAGGAGAGCGGCGGCGGTTGGAAATTGCCCGGGCATTGCTGATTGAGCCGCGGTATCTGCTGTTGGACGAGCCGTTTTCCGGCATTGATCCCATTGTCGTCGGTGAACTGCAGGTCTTATTGGTGAACATTTGTCGGCAGGGGCTCGGTATTCTCATCACGGACCACAACGTGCAGGAAACGCTGAAGGTGACCAACCGTGCCTACCTCATCTACGAAGGGCGCGTGCTTCACGCCGGAACGCCGGAGCGCCTGGCGGCTGATCCGCAGGCCCGAGCGGTCTATCTGGGAGAACAATTTCAATTGTTATCTCGACCGCTTGACGGTCGTTCCAACGACGAGTAGACTGGGTGCAGAGTCCTTCGATGCGACCTCGACTTGACCTCCGACTGACCCAGAAACTGGTGATGACGCCGCAGTTGCAGCAGGCGATCAAGCTGCTGCAGTTGACCCGCCTGGAACTGACCCAGGAGATGAATCAACAGTTGCTGGAAAACCCCCTGTTGGAAGACCTGACCGCCGAGCAGACGGAGGAGGGCACCCTCGAGCCCGGCGACGATCGGTCGGCGCCTGCGGCGGAGACCGCCACAGAAGCATCCGAAGATGACAGCGGCAACGCCGCGGATCCGTTCGGGTTGGAGTGGGAGGGGTCGGGCGACGACCAGCAGTTGGAGTGGCGTGAGACCGAATGGGCGGGTTCATCGACCGAAGAACGTTTGTCCCATGAGCAGACGGTGACCAAAACCGCCACGCTGCATGAACATCTCCTGTGGCAGCTCAGCGTCAGCGGTCTTGACAGCACCGCAAAGTTGATCGGCACGCAAATCATCGGGAATATCGATGACGACGGTTATCTGCGATCGACCCTTGATGAGATCGCCGCCGCTTGCCAGGTGGCGCCGACGCAGGTTGAGGAGGTGCTTCGGCACATTCAGGTGTTCGACCCCAGCGGGGTGGGAGCGCGCACGCTTCAGGAGTGTCTGCTGATTCAAATCAGACAACTGGCCCTGCACGACAGCATTGTTGATGCCGTGGTGATGCATCATGTCGAAGAGTTGGAACATAAAGATTACGCGGGCATTGCTCGACAGCTTGAGTGCCCGGAAGAGGATGTGGTCCACGCGGCACACGTGATTGAACGGCTTGAGCCAAAGCCGGGGCGTCCGTTCACGGCCACCGAAAACCAGCTGATCATTCCGGATGTCTTCATCGTCAAGATGGAAGGGGACCAAGACTATCGCATCCTGTTGAATGACGACGGCTTACCGCGACTGCGCGTCAATGCCTACTATCGGCGGTTGCTGCGGATGCAGGGCGATATGGCCAAATCGACACGCTCCTACTTGGAGGAACGGTTCCGTTCCGCGATGTGGTTTATCCGGAGCATTGAGCAGCGGAACCGCACCATCTGTCGGGTGACGGAATGCATTGTGAAGCTTCAGCGGGACTTTCTCGATCGCGGTCTGTCGGCGTTGAAGCCGCTGGTGCTCCGGCAGGTGGCGGAGGAGGTGGGGTTGCATGAATCCACAATCAGCCGCGTGACCACCAATAAATATGCCCAGACTCCGCAAGGCCTGTTGGAGTTGAAGTTCTTTTTCAACGGCGGGATTGCCAGCACGGTCGATGGTGAGGATGCGCTGTCACGGGTCATCGTGAAGGAGATGATTCGTCAGCTCGTCGTTGGCGAAGATCCCCAGCATCCCCTCCGAGATGAGGAAATTATGGAGCGACTCCGGGCGCGCCACATTGACATCGCCCGGCGGACCATCGCCAAATACCGGTCCGGGTTGCAGATTCCACCCGCCGGCAAGCGGAAACGCGTGCGGTCCTCCCCCGCGAATTGAATCGTCATGGCGGTGCTCCAGATTGTCGTGGTGAGCGGATTGTCCGGATCCGGGAAAAGCGTCGCGCTCCGTTGTTTCGAAGATCTGGGATTTTTCTGCGTGGATAATCTCCCGCCACCGTTGCTGGCGACGTTCATCGACCTGTGCGTCGATTCAAGTCATCACATTGCCCGTATCGCACTGGGCGTCGATATTCGGGAACGGGTATTCCTTGAAGATTTCATCGCGCGCCACCGGCAGTTGGTCGAGCAGGGACACGAGGTCAGGGTGCTGTTTCTGGAGGCGCAGGATGAGGTGCTCCTGCGGCGCTTTTCGGAAAGCCGAAGACCCCATCCGTTGGCGCCGGACCGGCCGGTTCGTGAGGGGATCGCCTTGGAACGACAACGATTGGCGCAACTTCGGACGAAGGCGGATCGCATCATTGATACGTCGAATCTCACCGTGCACGAACTCAAGGCCGTGATCTCCAATCACTATCGTGCCAAGCCCGGTGCTCAACCGTTGCAATTAATGCTCGTCTCGTTTGGGTATAAATACGGGGTGCCAAGCGAGATCGATTTGTTATTCGACAGCCGGTGCCTCCCGAATCCCTATTTTGTCGAAGAGTTGAAACACGTGTCGGGTGAGGATCCACGAGTTCGTTCATTTCTTCTCGGCCATGATCAGACGAAGTTGTTTCTTGATCGGCTCTGCACGTTTCTGGATTTTCTTCTGCCTCAATACGAGCGTGAAGGGCGGGCGTATTTGACCATCGGCATCGGCTGCACCGGTGGTCGACATCGTTCCGTGGTGGTGGCGGCTGAGGTCGCGGACCATTTACAGGGGAAGGGCTATCAGCCGACCATCCATCACCGTGATTTGGGATCGCATGGGGGGGCCGGATGAGGGGGGGCCGAATGAAGGAGGGTCGGATCATCCGGCGGCGGATGCCGCGCCGCGATCTGGGGTGCCGTTTCATCGGTATCATGCTGCTGTCGACCGGCGTGTGGTTGACGGGGTGTGCGGCCAATCAGGTGGATCGAGAGCCGGAAGGACCTCCCGCATGGGCCAACAGCGTGATCACGGCCGCTGAAACCGCTCGAGTGTCGCCGGCCATGTCCACCTTCGAACGGTTGACCGAGTTGAATCGCGCGAAAGAAGCGGCGTACGGGCGGTTGTTGTCGGCGGTGTTTGCGCTTCGATTAACCGACGAAAAAACCATTGACGCGATGGCGGCCGCCCGCCCGTCACTGCACCGACAAGTGGAAGATTATGTGCGACGAAACGCTGTTGTCAATGCGGTGAGGCGACCTCAGAGCGATGTCGAGATGCAGGCGAGTGTCGCGGTCGGCGCCGAGTTTTTGGATCTGCTCCACGTGATGTCGAAACCGCCGCCGCCGGATCGCAATGCTCCGTCGACGGGGGTTGTGCATCCGTATTGACATTCAAGGGGATGCGTCCATGATGAATGATCAGGTCGGCCCTGGGGATTCCTCTCCGCCGGATGATGCGGTGGCCCACGTCGACAAGATGCCTCTCTTCGTCGCCATTCAGCGGATGTCGGTGGCGGAGCGCATGCAATTTGCCCGGCGTGCCGATAAAGAGGGGCGGGCGTTGCTGATCCGTGATTCCAACAAGCAGGTGGCCTTGGCCGCGCTGGCGAACCCGAAGCTGACGATTCAGGAGATCGAACAATTCGCCAAGTCGAGGCAGTTGGATGGCGAGCTCTTGAGGGAGATCGGGGCAAACTTTGAGTGGTTGAAGCATTACAGTGTGGTGCATGCGCTGGCGGCCAATCCCAAAACGCCGACACCGCTGGCGGTCAAACTGTTGTCCCGCCTGACGCTCCATGACCTGAAATTGCTCAAAGGCGACCGTAATCTCCCATCAGTCATTCGTACGACGGCCCTGCGGCTTGCCAAAACGCGAGAAGAGCGCGCGTAAGTTCCCGCCTGTTGACCCCAGTCCCATATAGAGGGATTGCGGTGTCTATTCGCAACGATGCGATCGTACCACGCGCCCATGGGCGCTTTCAGATGTCAAATCCGGGTGCCTCAGCGTCCGGCGATCCGGAGGCCGGACGGGCGTGGGCATCTCCCGGCTTGACAGAATGAGAGGTTTCGGTATACTTAGGCCGCTGGGAAGCGATGTTCATATTGATTATACTGATCAGGGTGACTACAATGAGCGACGTCAGTACGATGAGCATGACCGCGTGAATCATGCTGATCCATTCCGGTAAACAGAAGGCGGGGTCAGAGCGGACCAAAGGGAAGGCGCGGTACAAAACGCAGGAGATCTGCCGGTTGTTTGATATTTCCAAGGTGACGTTGTTCCGCTGGGAGCGTGAGGGCCTGATCTCTTCGGTGGGACGTGATTGGAGAAATTGGCGACTCTACTCTGAGAAAAACGTGCTCGAGATCAAAACCATCATGCGGAGCCGTAACACAAAACGTTGATCGAAGACGACGGGTGACGATGGCCTTTCAGCGAAAATTAAAACCGTTGGTTGGACTCGATGTCGGGTCCAGCGCGATCAAGCTGGTCCAGCTTCGCGAGGGGAAGACCGGCTATGTGGTGGAGCGCTTTGGGATTCGCTCGATCGAACCGGAACTGATCGTCGACGGGACCATCATGGATGCCGGCCCGATCGTTGATGCGATCAAGGCCTTGGCCGCCGAGCAAAAGCTGAAGACGAAAGATGTCGCGCTGGCCGTGTCCGGCCATTCGGTGATCATCAAGCGGGTGAAACTGGCCCCCATGAGCGAAGAAGAGTTGGAAGAGATGATCAAGTGGGAGGCGACCCAGTACATTCCCTTTGACATCAATGAGGTCAACCTCGATTTTGCGATCCTGGATGACCAGCGCGGCGAGGAGCCCCAGGGGGAGATGAACGTCGCCCTGGTTGCGGTGAAGAAAGACAAGCTGGCGGCCTACACGTCGCTGATCGTTGAGGCCGGGCTGAAGCCGGTTGTCGTCGATGTGGATGCGTTCACGCTGGAGAACATGTATTGCACCAACTACGATGTCAATCCGAATGAGGTGGTGGGATTGGTCAATATTGGGGCCAGCATCATCAATCTGAATATTCTGGTCGGGGGAACATTCGCGTTTACCCGCGACATTTCGATCGGCGGCAACCGCTATACGGAGATGATCCAAAAAGAACTCAATGTCAGCTATGCCGCGGCCGAATCGGCCAAGCGCGGTCAACAGAACCGTGAGGCCGATGCCGCGGCGGTCGACAGCATCGTGGCTACGATCAATGCTGAAGTGGCGACGGAGGTGAGCCGGTCGCTGGATTATTTTCGAACGACGACCACGCATGATCAGGTGGACAAATTACTGCTCAGCGGCGGCGGCGCCAAGGTCAAAGGACTGGTCGAGGCGCTCACCGAGCGGTGTCACATTCCGTTGGAGCTGGCCAACCCGTTTAAACGCATCGATGTCGATCCAAAGGCGATCGATTCGGAGCAACTCAAGGATGGGGCGCTCCAGGCGGCGGTCAGCGTGGGGTTGGCCATTCGACGGTTGGGTGACCGATGATCAAGATCAATCTGCTGCCCTATCAGAAATCGGTCAAGGTCAAGCGACAGCAGACCTTGGAAGTCCAACTCATGGTTGCCGTCGGGGTATTGGTGGGTGTGTGTCTCTTCCTCGGGTTTGTGTGGTGGTCGCTCAACGTCAATATTGAGGAACAGCGGGATAAAAAGACCAGCATGACGGCGCAGTTGGAGGTGCTGAAGAAAAAAGTGAAAGAGGTTCAGGATGTCGAACAGAAAAAGAAACTGGTTGAGGAGAAGATCGCCATTATCGACCAGTTGAAAAAGAATCAGCATGGTCCTGTCCGGATTCTTGATGAACTGAGCCGCTATCTGCCCGATCGCGTCTGGCTGATTTCCCTGACCCAGCAGGGAGAGCTGTTCGACTTGAACGGGCGTGCGACGACCAATTTTGAAATCGTCGACTATATCAAAAACCTCAAATTGTCACCATATATTTCGAGTGTTGAACTGGTTGAGTCACGAGAGGGAAGCGAAGGGGGACTGTCGATTTACGATTTTAAATTGAAGTTTAAGTTCAAGGTATAAAGGAGCCGAGCGCCGTGCCGATTGGAACGACCGTCAGCAACATCCCGACCTACCAGCGAGTCCTGGTGTTGTCGCTGTTGGTGGTGGTCATTGCGGGCGGATTTTTTTGGTTCATCTGGATCCCCAAACAACAAGAATTAAAGGATCTTAAAAAGGCCATTGATGAATTAACCGTCGATATTCAGACCAACCAGGAGAAAGCCAATAAACTTGAAGCGCTCAAGCAGGATCGAACCAATGCCGAGCAACAGTTGGCCACCCTTCAACAGGAACTGCCGCTTGAAGCGGATGTGGACCTCTTGCTCAAGCAAATTGCGGAGCTTGGGATCAAAAGCGGGCTGGATGTGAAGTTGTGGCGTCCCACGGCGTCGCGACAGGGGACGAGCGGACTCTACACCGAACACCCGGTCGATGTCGAAGTGGGGGGCGGTTATCATGCGGTGGCGGGTTTTTTTGATCAAGTTGGACGACTGCAACGCATTGTGAATGTGACAAATCTGAAAATGGGACAAGCCAAAGCCAACGTCAAAGCCAGCCAGAACGAGGTGGTCATCCAGACCAGTTTTGTCGCCACCGCGTTTGCGGCCGCTGCCGGTGCGCCGGCGGTGCCGGCTGCGGCACCACCGGCAAAGGGAAGAGGGGGATGATCGTTATCGACCGTGAAGGTCACATCCATGCTCGGACAGGGCTGCCGATGGCCCGGTTGTTGTCGGGGATCGCGCTGCTCGGTGGGTTGTGGCTTGCGGGTTGCGGTGGACCGTCGCCTGCCCCTCCGTCCGCTGGATCGCCGGCAAAACCGGCGCCAAAGGCCGCGGTTCCTGCTCCTGCCGTGGCAACCCCGGTGTCGGCCCAGGTCGTGCCACCCGAACCGCCGTACGTCTACGTTGCGGGCAACCGCCGGGATCCATTTCGTTCGGTGATCGTATCATCCGGCACAAAAGAAACGAAGGACATCGTCCAGCCGCTTCAACAATATGCCGTCACGGAGTTGAAATTGGTGGCGATCGTGTGGGGGCCCATGGGAACCAGCGCGATGCTGCAAACCCCGGACGGCAAGGGGTATACCGTTCGGAAGGGGGCAACCGTTGGCAAACGCCAGGGTGTGATCAAAGAGATCAAGCCCGACCAACTGGTGGTGGAAGAACGGTTCACGGATTTGTTTGGCGAACGCAAAGAGCAAACGGTGGTGTTGGATCTTCATCCACCAGAGGAGAAGCTCAAATGAGAGATCGGTGGCTTCATCTACTCCTGATTGGAGGTTGGTTGCTCATGGCCGGGTGCGCGGCGCAGTCCAGAGATCTGGAGGCCACGTCGCAGCCGGCTGATCAGCAGATCGGCCTCAAGGTGGCGACGCCTCCCGGCGGGGTGCAAGTTGAAGTCGAGGGGAAGAATCCTCTGGTCTACACGGCGTTTCGACTGCCGGAGCCGCCCCGACTCATTATTGATCTGGCCGGGGTGAATTTTTCGCCGGACCAGCAACCGATGACGGTTAACCATGGCGCTGTCACGACCGTAAAGCCTGTGGTCGATGCCGCGGGCGGCAAGGTGGCTCGAATTGAAATTGGATTGACCCAGCTCGTGGATTATCAATTACGCCCCGACGGGACCCGGTTGTTGATCACGGTCAGCGACCCACCGGGCGCCGCGATGGGAGGGAATGCGGCCGTGCCTCAGCCCGCTTCCGCTGCCGTCGAGCCGACCACGACGAAGGAGACGGCGCCGGTTGCCGCCTCCACGGGAGACACTCCCGCCGTGCCGCCTCTCCCCTCGGTTGTTGAGCCGGCGGCTCCGAAAGAGCCGACACCGGTCATGGCCGAAACCACCATGCCGGCGGTCTCCAGTGAGACAAAACCAGATGTGCAGAACACCCCGCCGTCACTGGCCCGCCCGTCAAACGACACAACGGCGGCCGTGCCGGATGCCACCAGCGTGACGGCGATCCAGGTGAAAAAGGGGTCGATGCCGCTGGAGGTCACGATTCAGGGCAATGGCCAGTTTCATCCGGAAGCGATGTTGCTCGACGGACCCCGGTTGGTGATCGATCTGCCGGGCGCCACGTCTCGTGTGACGCAACCGAAGGTGTCGGTGAACGGTCCGCTGCTGAAGCAAATCCGCGTCGGGCAACACCGCGATCCGGTCAAAGTCCGCCTGGTGTTTGATCTTACCCAGTCTGTGAACTATCGGTTTGATCAAAAGGGCGACATGCTGAGCATTACCCTGTCAGCGATAGATCGCCCATCCGATGGGCGATCCGGCGGCCGCGAGACAACGGTCGAACCACACCCTGTCGTGAAATCACCGGCGCAGACCAACAAGCCGGCCAATCCGGAGATGGTGGCGCCGCCTGCGCCGATCCAACAGAAGAAGATGGTCAGCGCGCAGATTGGAACTCAAAGCGGCAATGGAGATCACGCAAGCGTCAGCGTCGGCCAGAAAAAATCGTATAGCGGGCGGCTGATCTCGCTCGACTTTCAAGACGCGGACCTGGACAATGTGCTGCGGCTGATGGCCGATGTGAGCGGATTGAATGTCGTCGTGGGCGAAGGCGTCAAGGGCAAGGTCACCGTCAAGCTGCTGAATGTTCCGTGGGATCAGGCGCTCGATCTGATTCTGCAAACGCACGGGCTGGGTCAGGCTCGGGAGGGGAACATTCTGCGGATCGATACCTTGGCCAATCTCTCCCGACAACAGGATGACGAGGCCAAAGCCAAAGAATCGGCGACGAAAGCCGAAGATCTGGTGACGCGGGTCATGTATGTCAATTATGCGGATGCGAAAAAATTGCTCGATGCGCTCAAAAAGACCCTCAGCCCTCGCGGGGACCTGACGCTGGACGAACGGACCAACACGCTCATCGTCAAAGACGTCGAGAAAAAGACCCTGGAGGTGGCCGGGTTGCTCAAAGTCCTCGACTCACCAACGCCGCAAGTCGTGATCGAAGCCAGAATCGTGGCGGCTGATTCCAATTTTGCCAGAGATCTTGGTGTGCAGTGGGGCGCCACGTTCAGTGCCACCAAGGGGCCCTACCAGTTTGGCACCACGGGCGGACCGACGGGATCAGTCGGCGCGCCGGTGCCGGGATTCTTGGTCAATCAGCCGGCCTCCGGGCAGGCGGGGCCGGTGGGCAATATTGGGTTTACGTTTGGGCGGTTGACGAGCAACCCCTTTCTTCTTGATCTCCGACTCTCCGCAGGGGAAAACCAGGGGATCAGCAAAACCATCTCGGCGCCGAAAATCGCGGTCCTGAATAATCAGGATGCGAAAATTGAACAGGGCACATCCATTCCCTTCTCGACTGTTTCCCAGTCGGGGACGCAGACGACATTCGTCGATGCCACTCTCACACTGGAAGTCACCCCTCACATCACGCCGGACGGCAGTATCCTGATGAAATTACGCGTTGCTGATGATGAACCGGATTATTCCCATCGGGATCCTGTCACCGGTGCGCCTCCGATCAAGAAGAAAGAGGCGAAGACCAACATTATGGTCAAAGACGGCGAAACGGCGGTCCTCGGCGGCATTTATATTTCGGTGAATTCCGACTCGACCACCGGAGTGCCGTTCTTCTACAAAATTCCCGGGTTGGGCTGGTTATTTAAGCAAAACTCGAAGTCGACCAGCACTCAAGAATTGTTGGTGTTTTTGACGCCGAAGATTATGTCATGACGATCGGAGCGTGATGTTACGGTACCTGACCTCGGGTGAGTCCCATGGACAAATGCTGCTGGCCATTATCGAAGGAATGCCCGCGGGGGTGCCGGTGACCGAAACGGCCATCAACCATGATATGGCCCGACGCCAGGGCGGCTATGGTCGCGGTGGCCGGATGAAGATCGAGACCGATCGGATTGAGATCGTCTCCGGTGTTCGTCAGGGGACGACGATGGGGAGCCCCGTGGGATTGCTGCTTCGGAACAAGGATTGGGAAAATTGGAAGGAGATCATGTCGGTGGCGCCCGGTGAACCGTCAACGGAACGGGTGGTGACCCGGCCGCGCCCTGGGCATGCAGACTTTGCCGGCGCGATCAAATATGC
This sequence comes from Nitrospiria bacterium, assembly GCA_041491185.1. GTDB lineage: Bacteria > Nitrospirota > Nitrospiria > JACQCE01 > JACQCE01 > JBGPUQ01. The sequence goes on from JBGPUQ010000010.1 coordinate 13,783, forward strand.
CCACACCGATATGCGGAACGTGCTGGAAAAAGCGAGCGCCCGAGAGACGGCCATTCGGGTCGGTGTCGGCGGCGTGGCCAAACAATTACTGGCGCAATTCGGCATGAAGGTGGTGAGTTATACGGTGGAGATCGGGGGAATTGCCGCCGATCGACGCGATCTGAGCCCGGAGGCCTTGTTTGATCTGGCCGAACAATCCGAAGTCCGCTGCGCAGACAAGGCCACCGAAACGAAAATGATCGAACGGATCAAGGAAGCGAAGGATAAAGGCGATACGCTCGGCGGGGTGTTTGAGGTGGTGGTCACCCATCCCCCCGTCGGATTCGGCAGCTACGCCCAGTGGGATCGTCGGCTCAATGCCCGGCTGGCGTTCGTCCTGATGAG
>JBGPUQ010000011.1:0-13782 GCA_041491185.1 Nitrospiria bacterium
GTTACAACTCTCGTTCCAACCCACGAAAGGACGTGCCCCATGAAAACCGTTGTGTGGTCTGTGGCCGCGCTCATGATGGTGCTCAGTCTCGCTGCTTGTTCGGGAGGAGGTTCCTCCGCACCGCAAATCTCATCGCTGATGTCGCCCTCCGGGATGACCAATCAGGACGCGGCAGCCAAGAACAATGAAGGGGTGGACCATCTGGTGCAAGGTCATTACGATGTCTCGGAAAAGTTTTTTAGAGATGCGATTGCGGCCAAGAATAATTTTGCCGAGGCCTATTTCAATCTGGGGGTCGCATTGGACGGCATGGGGAAACACGAGGATGCCAAGGCGGCGTTTCAAAAAGCGCAAGAGTTCGGTGCGAACAATCCGAAAATCACCGGGAGCGAGATCGTGAAGAAACATCTCGCGATGTAGCCATTGCCCGCCATCCGCTTGACTCGAATTCTCGCGGGAGTGTACCCTGACACATCGTGAACGCCCTGCGTCAGATTGCCCCAAAAGACCGCATCATCTTCCCGCTTGATTTTTACTCGTTTGAGGAAGCTGCATCGTATGTGACGTCGCTCAAACAACACGTGGGGCTGTTCAAGGTCGGCTACGCGCTTCTCCTTCGGGAAGGCCGGAGTGTGCTGAATCGGCTCTACGACGTCGCGGGCACCCAGCTCTTTGTCGATCTGAAATTTCACGATATTCCCCGAACGGTCCAGCAGGCGGCATCAGCGCTGGTCGCGGCGTCGGATGCCATTCGCTTTCTCACGGTCCACACCTGTGACGGCGACGCGATTATTCGAGCCGCGGTGGAGGGCGTCAAGCCCGGCGTCGGCGTCCTGGGGGTGACGGTCCTGACCAGCCAGCCCGCCCGGCCCGTCCGGCAGGAGGGCGTAGCCGCATCGGAAGTCGCGACAAGCCTGCAGGAACAGGTGGTGCAGCTCGCGCGCGTCGCCAAACAAGCCGGCTGCGAGGGAATTGTCTGCTCAGGGTATGAGGTCCAGGCGGTCAAACAAGCCATTGGCCACGATCTCATTGTCGTGACGCCGGGAATCCGGCCCTCCTGGGCGGAGGTGACGAATGACGACCAGCAACGGGCGATGACGCCAGGCGAAGCGATCACGCACGGCGCGGACTACCTGGTCATCGGACGGCCGATCGCCAAAGCCAGAGATCCAGTGCACGCGACGGAGCAGATCATCCAGGAGATCGAACAGGCGTTACAATCCATTCACCGCACCAGTTGAATCGATGCCACCTGGCTAGACCCGCCCATTTGTCGGCAGACAGGGCCGGCCGGTCCACGAAAAAATCAACGTGTACGGCTTGTTTTCACGACGAGCCGCTATGTTATAATGCGGCCTTAGCCGGACGTAAAGCGCCTGTAGCTCAGCGGATAGAGCAACGGCCTCCGGAGCCGTGGGTCGGGGGTTCAATTCCCTCCAGGCGCGCCAACTAAGAGCAGTGATGAGTGAAAAGTGGACAGTGACAAGTGGTGAGTTGGAGCCGTGATCGAGGGTTTTTCTAATCACTGACAACTCATCACTCGTCACTGTATTCACGGGCCGTTAGCTCATCTGGTAGAGCAGCTGACTCTTAATCAGCGGGTGACAGGTTCAAGTCCTGTACGGCCCAGAATTTTCCGCCGGAGGCGGAAAATTCAGAGCATTTGAGCAATAGAGCAATGGAACAGTAGATCATGTTGAGATATGGTGCGAGAATGCGGTCTATTGATCGATTGCTCCAATGCTCTCCTGTCACGCGAGAGTGGCGGAACGGCAGACGCGCCAGCCTTAGGAGCTGGTTCCCGAAAGGGAATGGGGGTTCAAGTCCCTCCTCTCGCAGAATCCGGCCATGCTCACACATGAGGAACAGTGTTTCACTCGCTGCGATATTCGCGATGGGGGGACCGGGGGGAGCTGAGCATCTCCCCCCGATACAATTATGAAAATTAACATCGACGAACTCTCTCCGGTGAAAAAGACGCTGCGAGTGGAAATTCCCCCGGAGGTGGTGCGCAAGGAATTTTCGCACGCCTATGCCGACTTGAACCGGCGCGTGCGGTTGCCCGGCTTTCGTCCCGGCAAAGCGCCCCGCGCGATGCTGCAACAACGCTACGCCAAGCAGATTGAAGAAGAGATCGTTCGCAAACTGATTCCGGATTACTACCAGCGCGCCGTCGAAGAGGCGGGCCTGCGGCCGGTCGAGCTGCCCAGCATCGATCAAGTGCAGATACAGGAAGGCGCCCCGCTGATCTTTGCCGCCACGGTCGAGGTCAAACCGCCGATTCAACTGGGAAATTATCGGGGATTGACGCTGCCGACGACGACCGTGATGGTGACCGATGTCGAAGTGGAGGAGGCGATCGGCCGGGTGCAGGAACGATTCGCCCAGCTCGAGGCCCATCCGGCGGATCATCCCGTCGCGACGCCGGATTTCGTCGTCCTGGATATGACGGGGACGGTCGACGGCCAACCGTTGCCCGGCAGCGAGATCAAGGGAGAGCTCTTTGAAATTGGGAAAGGGATCCTGCGGGCGAAACTTGAAGAGGCCGTGATCGGGCAACGGGCGGGCAATCGGGTCGAGGTGCGCCTCACGTTGGGCGAGGAGGTGCCGCCGGACGCGCGCGGCAAGGAGGCGCTCTTCGTCATCGTGATCCAGGCGGTCAAGCGCAAGATCCTGCCGTTGGTGGATGAGGATCTCGCCAAGGATGCCGGCGCGGAGTCGTTGGCGGCGCTCCGGACGCGATTGCGCGGGGAGCTGGAGCGGCACCGAAAGAAAGAGGCGGAGGCGACGCAGAAGCAGGCGCTCGTGAAGCAATTGGTCACGCAGCACCAGTTCACCGTGCCCCAGTCCCTGGTTGACCGGGAATTGGGCCGGATTTTCGGTCGTGTGCGGCAGCACACGACGGAGGCTGGATCGCACGAAGAGCCGACACCGGAGGAACTGCAAAAATTCCGCACGGCCTATGAACCCCTGGCCACCGAGCGGGTCAAAGGCACATTGTTGCTCGAGGCGGTCGGCGCGGACGCGGGCGTGACGGTCAGCGACGAGGAGGTGGATGCCGAGCTCCGAACGCTGGCGACGGAGATGAAGCTCCCGCCGGAGCAGCTCAAGCGTCTGTTGGTCAAACAAGAAGGATCGCTCGAACCGGTGCGTCGCAAATTGCTGGAAGACAAAGCGCTGGAACTCGTGCTGTCCCATGCGACGGTGAAAGCGGCCTAATGGTTGGCATTGAAAATCATGTCACGTCTCACATCCGTTCGACGTAAAGGAGCGAAGACCATGTTGATTCCTATCGTCATTGAACAAACCAATCGCGGGGAGCGGGCCTATGATATTTATTCGCGGTTGTTGAAGGACCGCATCATCTTCGTCGGCGCCCCTATCGATGATAATTTTTCCAACCTCCTCATTGCCCAGCTCCTTTTTCTGGAGGCGGATGACCCGGAGAAGGATATTCATCTCTACGTGAATACGCCGGGCGGCATGGTGACGTCGGGACTGGCGGTGTATGATACGATGCAATATATCAAGCCCGCCGTCTCCACCATCTGCATCGGGCAGGCCGCCAGCATGGGCGCGTTGTTGCTCGCGGCCGGGACCAAAGGGAAGCGGTTCGCGCTGCCCAACTCTCGCATCATGATCCATCAGCCGATGGGCGGATTCCAGGGCCAGGCCACCGAAGTGGATATCCAGGCGCGCGAAATTCTCAAGATGCGGGAGCGGCTCAACGAGATTCTCGCCAAGCATACCAACCAGACGGTGGAGCGCATCGGCAAGGATACGGATCGGGATTACTTCATGTCGCCGGAGGCGGCCCGCGAATACGGCATCATCGATGAGGTGATCTCCAAGGCGCCGGCCTCCGACAAGCGAACCGACGGCGTGCCGGTCGCTCGGTAGCATCGGCGGATCGGAACACGCGGGAGGAACCGTCACAATGGCGAAACCGGAAAAAGGGGAAGGACTTCGCTGCTCATTTTGCGGGAAGGGCCGGGATGAGGTCCGCAAGTTGATCGCCGGCCCCACCGTCTATATTTGCGACGAGTGTGTCGATCTGTGCAACGACATCATCGCCGAAGAGTGGGAGGAGGAGCAGCGCGGGGTCGCGTCGAGCCTGCCCAAGCCGGCGGAGATCAAGCGCATTCTCGACGAGTTCGTGATCGGCCAGGAGCGGGCGAAAAAAATCCTCGCGGTGGCCGTGCACAACCATTACAAGCGGATCAACAGCGTCGACAAGGCGGATGGGGTGGAGTTGCAGAAGGGCAACATCCTCATGCTGGGGCCGACGGGCACGGGCAAGACGCTGCTCGCGCAGACCCTCGCGCGCATTCTCGACGTGCCGTTCACGATCGCCGACGCGACCACGCTGACCGAGGCGGGCTACGTCGGCGAAGACGTCGAGAACATCATTCTCAAGCTGCTCCAGGCGTCGGAGTACGACGTCGATCGGTGCGAGCGCGGGATCGTCTATATCGACGAAATCGACAAGATCAGCCGGAAGAGCGATTCGCCCTCCATCACGCGGGACGTCTCCGGGGAGGGGGTCCAGCAGGCGCTGCTCAAACTCATTGAAGGCACCGTTGCCAACGTGCCGCCTCAGGGCGGCCGCAAGCACCCCCAGCAGGAGTTTATCCAGGTCGATACGTCGGACATTCTCTTTATCTGCGGCGGCGCGTTCGTCGGCCTGGAAGAGATCATTGAACGGCGGCTCCACCGCTCGACGATGGGCTTCGGCGCGAAGGTGATGGGCAAGCGGGAGCGCCGGGCCGGCGATCTCTTCAGCCAGGCGGAGCCGGAGGATCTGGTCAAATATGGGTTGATCCCGGAATTCGTCGGACGGCTGCCCGTGACGGCCACGCTGGCCGATCTGAGCGAAGCCGCGCTGCTGCAGATTCTGACCCAGCCGAAAAATGCGCTGGTCAAGCAGTACGAAAAACTCTTTGCGCTGGAAAAAGTCAAACTCCGGTTGACCGACGGCGCGCTGCTGGCGGTGGCCCACAAAGCCATGGCCCAGAAAACCGGTGCGCGGGGGTTGCGGGCGATCCTGGAATCGGTGATGCTGGATGTGATGTACGATCTGCCGTCGCTGACGCAGCTCAAGGAATGCATCATCACGGACGATGTGATCGCCGGCCGGAGCGAGCCGGTCCTGATCTATGACCAGGATCACGGGATAAAGTCGGCGTAGCGATCGGGTGTTCGCTCCCGTGAACCGCCGACCGGCCAGGTTCCTCAGCGCCTATCTCTGCCTCACGCTGCTGGTCACCGGCGCCGAGATTCTAGCGCTCGAAATCGTCGGCGCCCGTCTCATCAGCCCGCAGTTCGGCGTCAGCCTCTACGTCTGGTCGTCGTTGATCACCGTCACCCTGGCGGCGCTGGCGGTCGGCTACGGACTGGGGGGCTGGCTGGCCGACCGTCGATCGACCCCGAACGATCTCTTCGTCATCCTGGTTGTCGCCGCGCTCTTGATGGCCGCGATTCCGTTTCTGGCCCCGCCGATCTTCTCAGTCAGTGCGCGGTTGGGGCTGCGGGCCGGGGCGTTGTGCAGCGCCGCGTTGCTGGTGGCGCCGCCGTTGCTCGCCCTCTCGATGGTGACGCCCTATGCGGCAAAATTACTGGTTGCGATTTTCGCGCACGGCGATGGGGGGATTGGGGGGAGAGGGGCATCTCCCCCCAAATATAATGCTGTGCTCGGACGGCTCGGCGCCACCGTCGGCGGCGTCTATGCGCTGTCGACCGCGGGCAGCGTGGTCGGGGCGCTCGTGACCGGATTTGTGCTCGTCCCCCAATTCTCGCTGGACCGTATTCTGGATCTGCTCGCGTTGGGGCTGGTGATGGTGGCCGTTCTCTATTGGCTGGCGACACGGGCGTTCGGGGCGCTGACCGTCGTGGGCCTCCTGTTGGGCGGGGCCCTCCTGTTCCGTCCGTCGCCCGACCGGCTCTCGCCGATCCGTCACCCCGGTTTTCACCAGCTCTTCCAGTCGCAGAGTCTCTACGGCGACCTGCGCGTGGTGGAGTTCGAGGAGACGCGCTATCTGGTGATCGATGGCATTATTCAGAGCGGGATCGACCGGGAGGGCGTGTCGGTCTTTCCGTATACTCATGCGATGGAGCGGCTCGCGCTGGCGTGGCACCCCGGCGTCGATTCGGCATTGGTGATCGGGCTGGGGGCCGGCGTGCTGCCGCAATCGCTGCGACGGGATCGGGTCGACGCCGTCGATGTGGTGGAGATCGATCCGGCGGTCGAGCGCGCGGCCGAGCGCTATTTCGGCTATGCGAGGGGCGCGGACCGGCTGGTCATCGATGACGGCCGCCGGTTCCTCAACCTCACGGAGCGCCGCTATGACGCGATCTTCGTGGATGCCTTCTCGTCGGAAGCGTTGCCCGCCCATCTCTTCAGCGTGGAGGCGTTTGGGGCGATGCGGCGCCATCTTACCCCCGACGGCGTGTTGTTGATCAACGATCGCGAATTGGTCGGGCCCGGGGATTCCGCGGCGCATCAGGCCCTGGCCCGCAGCCTGCGCGCCCTCTTTCCCCGCGTGCTGGTCTATGGAATCGATGCGGGAGAATCGGTTCAGAGCCGGATTTTTGTCGCGCTGCCGCAATCGTCGGCGCGGACGCCGGAACCGATCGACGTGACCCTTGCTACCGGGCCGTTTCGCGGTTGTTGTATTGCGGCCGTCCCGCGCGAATTCAACGATCACGACGGCCTGCTGCTCTCGGACGGTTTCAACCCGATTGATCTCTTGGATGCGCCGGCGGCTGAAGCCATGCGGCAGGCGAACCGCCGCTTCTTCCAATAAGGCCGATCCTTCCCCCTCACCCCGCCCTCTCCCACAAGGGGAGAGGGGAAATCTATTTACAGCTTGCGCTCCCGCCCCATCACCCGGCTGACGATGTCGTTCGCCAATTCTTCAACCGCCCGGCCGGTGACGTCGAGCACGATCCATTCCAAATGCTGGGCGAAGAGCGCCTGGCTGTGGGACAATTCCTTCATCACGTAGTCGGGTTCGGCATACTCCAGCGTGATGCCGCCCCGGAGCGGGAGGTGTTTGATCCGGGCCTTTCGAATCTGGCCCAACCGCTGGGGATCAATGGTCAATGCGATAATACGATGTTGGTTGATCGCGAAGAGTTCGGTGGGCGGCTCGATTCCATAGACCAACGGGATGTTGGCCACCTTCCAGCCGTCCCGCGCCAGGTAGATGCTCAGCGGTGTCTTGGTCGTGCGGGAGACGCCCACCAGCACGATGTCGGCCTCGTGCAGCGTCTGGAGGCTCTGGCCGTCATCGTGTTTCACCGTAAAATCGATGGCGTCAATCCGCTTGAAATAATCCGCGTCGATTTTGTGGAGCAGGCCGGGCTGGGACAACGGCGGGCTGCCGAGATAGGCGGTGAGATGGATCAACAGGTTGCCCATGAGATCGACCGAGGGGACTTTTCTCCGGGTTGCCTTGCTGTCGAGCAGCGCGCGCAACAGCGGCGAGATGATCGTGTGGACGATCATGGCGTCGATCGCCGCGGCCTCGTCCACCAGACTCAGGATCTGTGGTTCGGTCCGCACCTCCTTGTATCGGGTCGTGACCACGTGGGTCTCGCTGAACTGGGACAGGGCGGCGAGGACCACCTTCTCGGCCGTCTCGCCGGTGGCGTCGGAGACGATGAAGAGATGGTGTTCCCCGTGGGCCGGCTTCTTCGTCATCGGCCGGAGCATAGCACCGGCCGATGAGAGCGTCAATGGCGGCTGTGCTAAGATGGCGCATGATCGCGCGCGCGCGTGGCTGGGGGATCGCGTTGCTGCTCATCGGTTCATTGATTGGAGTGGGGGCCTGTTCCTCCCCGCCGCCGTCCCATCAACTGGTCACGGCGATCGAGAGCAATCCCACGAATCTCGATCCTCGGTTTGCCACCGACGCCTATTCCGAGCGGCTGACTCAATTGCTCTACAGCTCGTTGGTCCGGATCGATCCGTCGTTTCACGTCGTACCCGATCTGGCGGAGCGATGGAGTCAACCCGATCCGCTGACCTACCGGTTTATGCTGCGTCGCGGCGTGAAATTTCATGACGGTCACGAACTGACGGCCGATGATGTCCGCTACACGTTTGACTCGATCCGTGATCCCGCCGTCGCCTCACCGCACCGGAAAAAGTATGAGCTGATCGATCGGATCACCGTCACGGGGCCGTATGAGATCGAATTTCACCTGACCGCGTCACACGCGCCGTTTCTCGTCAACATGGTCCGCGGGATCGTGCCGGCCCATCCCGCCGGGTCGAATGGCCGGACCCTGGCCCAGCGGCCGGTCGGCTCCGGACCGTTTCGATTGGTCCGCTGGCTGCCCGATGAACGGCTGGAGTTGGAGTCGTTTCAGGGCTATTACGGCGGGCCGCCATCGGTGAAGGGGCTGGTGGTGAAAATCATTCCCGAAGAGACGATCCGGCTCCTGGAACTGCAAAAGGGGAATCTCGATTTTGTGCTGAATGGTGTCCCGCTGGAAGTGCTGCCCTACCTTGAAGCCGACCCGAGATTTCGGGTGATCACCGCTCCGGGCACCACCTATACCTATGTGGGGATCAACCTGCGCGATCCCGCGCTCGCCGACCGCCGGGTGCGTCAGGCGCTGGCCCACGCGATCAACCGGCCCGTCATCATCCACGAACTGCTGCGCGGGCTGGCGCAAGAGGCGACCGGTGTGCTGGCGCCTGCCCACTGGGCCTATGAGCCGGCGGTCGCCCGGTACGACTATGACCCGGCCCGGGCGAAGGCGCTGCTCGATGCGGCGGGGCTCGTCGATCCCGACGGCGACGGGCCGAAACTTCGGACGATGTTCATCTTCAAAACGTCCCAAAACGAGCAGGCGCGACGGATCGCGGAGGTCCTCCAGCAACAACTGGCCGCCGTGGGCATCGGCCTGACGATTCGCAGTTATGAATGGGGCGCTTTTTACGCCGACATCAAATCGGGCAATTTTCAGCTCTATACCCTGTCGTGGGTCGGCGTCGTCGATCCGGACATCTACTATGAGCTCTTTGATTCAGCCAGCCTTCCCCCGGCCGGCTCCAACCGGGGCGGCTATGCCGATCCGGCCGTCGATCGACTGGCCGAAGCGGGGAGGAGGACATTGGATCAGGAGCCGCGCGCGGCGATTTATCGGACGCTGCAGCGGGTCGTGGCCGACGATCTCCCCTATCTGAGTTTGTGGTATCCTATGAATGTCGTGGTGCTGAAAACGCGGGTCGCCGGGTTTGTGCCGTCACCGTCGGGCGATTGGTACTCGCTGGCAAATGTGACGCTCTCGGAGTAGCGTGATGAAGCCGATCATCGGGATCACCTCGGACTATAACGCCGGCGACGCCGACCGGCCGGGCGGCCGGGAGCCGACCTATTTTTTGCGCGCCCGCTATGTGCAGGCGGTCGAAGCGGCCGGCGGCCTGCCGCTGATCCTTCCGCTGACGGACGACCGGCGGGCGATGGCGCGGCTGGCCGATCAGCTCGACGGTCTGTTGATCACGGGGAGCGGCCCCGATCTTGATCCGGCGCTCTACAAAGAGACGAAGCGTTACCGCTTCAAGGTGATGAGCCGGGAACGGGCGGGGTTTGAGCTGGCGCTTGCCCGGCTGGCGTGGGAACGGAAGCTGCCAACGCTGGGGATCTGCGGCGGCATGCAACTGCTCAATGTCGCCGCCGGCGGCTCGCTCTATCAGGATCTGCCGGCGCAGCTCAAGACACTCATCCGCCACCAGCAGCAGGAGTCCGCGACACATCCCTCCCATTGGGTGGCGATCGAGCCGGGCACCCGGCTGCGAGGGATTGTGAAAGCGCCCAGGATCCGCGTGAACAGCTCGCACCATCAGGGGGTGAAAACGGTTCCGGCCGATCTGATCGTCAATGCCCGGGCGGCAGACGGCGTCGTGGAGGGGATTGAAGCGCCGGACCATCCATTCCTCGTCGGCGTCCAGTGGCACCCGGAGTTTCTCTACCTGAAGGATCAGATCAGCCGCCGGCTGTTTCGGCAATTGCTGGCCGCGGCCGGTCGACGACGGTAAGACGGACGTTACTCGTACCTGAGCGCTTCGACCGAGTCGAGCGCGGCGGCCTTGCGGGCGGCATTTACTTTTCCACCGCATTTGTGATTGAGTGTAAACTCGAATTTTTGATTATTCTGTCGTTGCGCAAGGGAGGGAAGCGACCATGCAGACCGCAGGTCCCACAACTTGGATCCGCTCGGAACGCGCGGCACGGCCCAGGAGGCTCTTCACGCTCATGGCCCTGGGTGTGTGGCTTGGAGCCGTCTGCTGTTCGTACCTGCCCAGATATGACACCCCGGATGTGGTGATTCTTCCATTGCAGGAATTCACCTCGGCCGATTATCCCGAGGACCCGGCCGGAAAGAGCGTCCATTACGGAAGATATGCCGATCGGCGGCTGAAGTTGGTGAAGAAGGATGCGACCCATTTTGACTTCATTGTGGAACCGACCAACGCCCACACCGCCACGGTGATCTTCAAGGATGTCGATGTCAGCCTGATGACGCCGAACCTGCCGGCCTGGGTGAAGGGAGAGGAGAATCTTGAGCTGATCGCCCTGACCGACCGACAGTGGAATCGCCAGCAGGTGAGCTTTAAACGGGATTCCGATCATATCGACGTAAGCGGTGGCAACGGCTTTGAGAAGGACAACCTGTTGACCGCCGAGCTTGCCAAAAACTGTCTGAACGCCGGGTTGTGGGAGGTGTTGTTATTTACCCAGGAGAACGGCCAAAAGACGCTCTACTATCAGGGATGGTTTACCTTTCCCCTCGGCCATTACAAACGGTTGTTCGAGTCAAATACGGGGCTCTCCTACTGGACCTACTGGTATCGCCTCGAGCATTGGTTCAATCCCAGCGGCGCCACCCTGGCCTTGCCGAAGCTCCGCCAGGTGAGGCAGGAGCGGGTTGCCGAGGCGGAGTTCCTGACCGATGAGCCCATCTTTGCGTTCGGCGAGCAGCAACGGAAGCTCCGCACCTTGATCGCCAAGAACCTGCTTCACTGGAAGGATTTCTATGAGGAGGGACGGCTCGTACAGTTTGCCAGCTTTGTTCCCCCAGGGCGATACGATGTCAAAAAGCCCTGGCGGAACGAATACTGGCGGCTGGCCAAATTTGACAAAGCGCTGCTGCGGGAGATCACATCACCCGCCTCGGACCAGATGCTTTCCGAGTTGGAGCTGGTCTTCGAAAGCCGGAAGACCGGAGAGGTGAGCCGACTGCTCATCAGCGGGGTTGATTTAAATGCTCTGCCCCAACTGCCGGTTACCGATTATCCCAAGGGCCTCTACATGCCGATGGGGATCGGCATCCCCCCGTTCTATCAGGGATACGATGACTTGGTGAAAAATCCCCCCTACCGGAGTCCCTACTTCAGCGTCTTGCTGGATGCTCAGGATCGATGGATCAACCACCATGAGGTGGCCGTCGACGGGGCGGTGCTGCATCGGGATCAGGCCGACCCCGCGCTCCTCCACCTCTATCTCCTGTCCTACGAGCGGCAGACGCTGATCGGTCACTTTCGGATCAGATTGGATCAACCCGCCACGCCTCCCTCGGCGTAGCCGGTCGTGATGCGCAGGGGCCGGGTCGTCCCCTCCGCGTCACTCGTATCTGAGCGCTTCAATTGTAGGGGCTTGCGTCGCCCCCTCCACCAGAAAAGCTTGGTGGAGCCTCCCCCTCACGCTCGCGTTGCTCGCTGGGTAGACAAGGGTCAAGCCGTGGGTATCTACTCGTACCTGAGGGCCTCGACGGGATCGAGCGCGGCGGCCTTGCGGGCCGGATACAAGCCGAAGAAGATCCCCACGGCGACCGCAAATGAAAACGCCACCAGAATCGCCGTCGGCGAAATCGCCGCGCCCCAATCGCCCTGACCGGGCATGGCGTGGGCGACGATTTTACCCAGCACCAGCGCCAGGCCGATCCCGGTCGCAATGCCGATCACGCCGCCGGTGAGACTGATCGTGACCGATTCGATCAGAAACTGATAGAGGATCGCCCGCCGCGTCGCCCCGATTGCCTTGCGCAGCCCGATCTCCCTGGTTCGCTCGGTCACCGTGACGAGCATGATGTTCATGATCCCGATGCCGCCGACCAGCAGCGAGACGGCCGCGATCCCGCCGAGCATGAAGCGGAAGGTCCAGACCGTCCGGTCGATCGCGTTGAGAAAATCCTCCTGGCTGTGGGTGTCGAAATCCTTGACGCCGTTGTGGCGCAGGGTGAGCGTCCGCTCGACGGCCGCCAGCACCGGCCCCATCTCGCGCCGATCTTTGACCTGCACGAGAAAATAACTGAGCTTCTCGGTCCCCTGGAATCGCCGCATGGCGGTGGTGGCCGGGATGAAGGCCATCTCGTCATAGTTCTGGCCGTGGAGGCTGCCCTTTTCCTCCATGACGCCGATGACGAGAAACCGCTCATTGCCGATTTTGATTTCCCGCCCCAGCGGATCCGCATCGAGAAAGAGCTTCTTGGCCACATCGACACCCAGCACGACCACCCGGCGCCATTCCGTCATATCCTCCTGGGAGATAAACCGCCCGCGCCCGGCGTGGAAGTTTCGCACCTGCTGGTAGGCGGGCACCGTGCCGGAGATGCTGCCGTTGAAATCGCGATCGCTGTACCGCATCCGTTCGGGAAGCGAGATCAGCGGCGCGACATATTCGATCGCCGGAATGTCCGCCGCCACCGCCTCGGCATCCTCATAGAGAAGTCCTTTGGAGCGGCCGCTGAATTCCCGCTGCTCGGCCGGGGTGAGCGTCTTCGGCGAAATGAAGAGCAGGTTGGTGCCCAGTCGCTCGATCGCTTCGACCACGCGCTGGCGGCCGCCCTCGACGATCGAGACCATGGTGATGACAGCGGCCACGCCGATGATGACGCCCAGCATCGCCAGGCCGGAGCGCAGCTTGTTCGTGGTCAGGTTGCGAATGGCGTCGGCCAGCGTCTCACGAAGCTCCATGGGCTCCACTCCCGACCAGCGGCGCAGAACGCCGGTCTTCCACCATCTGACCGTCGCGCAGCAGAATGGCCCGCGGCGTGTGATCGGCGATCTCCTGATTGTGGGTGACGATGATGACGGTGGTCCCCTGCCGGTGGAGCGAGGTCAACAGCTGCATGATCTCCCGGCCGCTGGCGGTATCGAGATTGCCCGTCGGCTCGTCGGCCAGAATCAACGCCGGTTCGGTGACCAGCGCGCGGGCGATCGCCACGCGCTGCTGCTGGCCGCCGGACAACTGGTTGGGGTGGTGCGCCATTCGGTCTTCCAGCCCCACGCGGCGGAGCGCGTCGGCGGCGCGACGCTCACGATCGGCCCGGGCCACTCCGGCATAAAGCAGCGGCAGGGCGACGTTGAGCAGGGCGGTGTGGCGGGGGAGCAACTGGAAGGTCTGAAAGACGAAGCCGATCGTCCGATTTCTGATCGCGGCCAGCTCCTCCTCCGGCCGTTGGGAGACGTCGACCCCATCGAGCAGATAGCGACCGTCGGTGGGACTCGACAGGCAGCCCAAAATATCCAGCAATGTGGTCTTGCCGCTGCCGGAGGGGCCGACGATGGCGACCAGCTCGCCCCGGTCGATCTGAAGCGAAAGCTCGCGCAGCGCCATGACTTCAATCGGACCCGAGTGGTAGCGTTTGCTGACGCGATCGATGACGATGAGCGGCGTCATGACGACGGTGATGCGGGCTTCGGGATGACGACCTGATCGCCTTCTCGCAGTGCGATCGATCCGGCGGCGTCCGCTGTCTTCTCCTGCAGGA
>JBGPUQ010000012.1:0-12965 GCA_041491185.1 Nitrospiria bacterium
AACCGGCGCGCTATGTCGGCCGTGGAGGGCTCAAGCTGGAGGGGGCATTGGCGGCGTTTGGACTGCCGGTGGGCGGCCGCGTCGCGCTGGATGTGGGCGCGTCAACCGGCGGATTTACCGATTGTCTGCTGCAACACGGGGTGTGTCGGGTCTATGCCGTCGATGTCGGGTACGGCCAACTGGCCTGGTCGCTCCGACAGGATCCGCGGGTCATCGTCATCGAACGGACCAACATCCGGACGATGCCGTCCTCGGTGCTTCCCGAGCCGGTCGATCTGGTCACGGTGGACGTGTCGTTCATCTCATTGCGGCTGGTGTTACCCGTGCTCCGGTCGTTTCTGGCCCCGTCCGCCGACCTGGTGGTGCTGGTCAAGCCGCAGTTTGAAGTGGGACGAAACCTGGTTGGCCGGGGTGGCGTGGTTCGTGATCCTCGACTGCAGGAAGCCGCGGTCCAACACATTCGGGCCGCCGCTGAAACGATGGGCTATCACGTGAACGGCCAGACGCCGAGCGTTCTGCCGGGTCCGAAAGGGAACCAGGAACATTTTTTGTGGCTGGGTTATCCGCTCGCGACGAGTAAGTCCGGCGCTTGCTCAAGTCAGGGGGAGAATCCGGCTCTCCCCCTGACGACCCCATCGGATTGACACAAGGAGGGCATCGTCAGTGAGAGTGGTGGTGACGGGTGGAGCGGGATTCATCGGTTCGCATATTGTCGATCGTCTCGTCGAGGAAAACCATGAGGTGACGGTCATCGATAACCTTTCGACCGGAAAGAAAAAACAGGTTCATTCCAAGGCAAATTTTTACAAGGCGGATATTGTCAGCGCGAAGGTGGGGCGAATCTTCAAGAAGGAGCGGCCGGAAGTGGTCATCCACCACGCGGCCCAGATCAATGTCCGCCGGTCGGTCAAGGATCCGCTCTTTGACGCCCAGGTGAACATTCTGGGGTTGTTGAACATCCTGCAGGAGGCGGTCCGGTACGGTGTGCGGCGGGTGCTGTTCGCCTCATCGGGCGGCGCCGTCTATGGCGAACAGCAGATCTTCCCCGCGACGGAGGAGCACCCGACCCATCCCCTGAGTCCGTATGGGGTGAGCAAGTTGGCGGGGGAACACTTTCTCTATTATTTCCGTCAAAGCTCCGGGTTGACGACGGCCAGCCTGCGGTACAGCAACGTCTACGGTCCCCGGCAGGATCCCTTCGGCGAGGCGGGGGTCGTGGCGATCTTCACGCAAAAACTCCTGCGCGGCGAGCCGCCGTTGATCAACGGCACGGGCCGCCAGACGCGCGATTTTATCTACGTTGATGATATCGTCGATGCCAACATGGCTGTTCTGCACAGCGGGGTCGAAGGGGTGTTCAACGTCGGCACGGGGCAGGAGACGTCGGTCATGCAGCTCTGCGCCACGCTCAAGCCATTGGTGGGGACCAACCTTCGGGAACAATATGGGCCCGAGATACCGGGAGAGCAACAGCGGAGTTGTCTTGATGCGTCGCGGCTGCGGAAGGCATCCGAGTGGTCACCCAAGGTCCCGCTGGCTGAAGGCCTCCAGCGGACGATCAATTATTTCCGGCAAATCCTCAAATGAGACCCCACCCCCTGTGCCGCTTGACAGCCGAGGGTGGCATGGTATGATATCGACGATGCAGCGACGTGCCGTCCGCTTCGGAGTGTGTCGGTTCCTCATCGTTTGCCTGTTCGGCGGTGTGGTGATCGGATGTGCGATCAACCGCGAGACACGGTTGGCCGAACAGCTCGGCAAAGCGGGCAATTGGGACAGCGCGGTCATCCTCTACGAAGAAGCCCTCAAAAAAACACCGGACGACATCAAGCTCCGCGAGCAATTGGATCAGGCACGGGTGAAGGCGGCGACCGTCCATTATAATCGTGGGCAGGAATTGCTCAAAGCCAATCAGGTCGAATCGGCGCTGGAGGAGTTGAAACGGGCGCTCTCCTACGATCCAAGCAAGCAGGAACACCGCGCGGCGTTTGACCGGGCGGTGCAGGCTCGTCAGGCCCAGGTGCATCTGGAGTCGGGCCGTCAATTGATCAAGGCCGGCCGGCCGGATGAGGCGTTGCAGGAGTTTGAGGCCGCGCTGGAAGGCAACCCCTCGCTGGTTGAAGCCCAGGACGCGATCAAACAAATTGCCGATCGGAAACGACTGGGGCAATCGGCCGAGGGACTGGCGCTCACGTCGAATGAGCCGATCACGATCAAATTTCAGAATGCGCGCATCAAGGAGGTCTTCGAACTCCTCTCGAAAAGCTACGGCGTCAATATTCTCTTCGATCGGGATGTCCGCGATGACAGCGTGACGGTCTTTATCAAAGACGCCTCGTTTCGCGAGGCGTTGAACCTCATTCTGGCGACCAATAGTCTGTTTATGAAGCGACTCAATGAGAAGACGATCCTGATCATTCCCAAAACCAAGGCCAAGGCAAATCAGTATGAAGATCTGCAGATTCGAACCTTCTATCTGTCGGTGACCCCGGCCAAGGATATGGTCAATCTGCTCCGGACGATGCTCGATACCCGACGGGTCTATGTGAATAATGACATCAACGCCATCGTCATGCGTGATTCGCCGGACAAGCTCGAGCTTGCGGACAAGATTATTGCGGCCAACGACCGGCAGGTGGCCGAAGTGATGTTTGATGTGGAAGTGATTGAGGTGGCGAGGACAAAACTGCTCCAGTATGGCTGGTCGCTGGTGCCGGGCAATAGTGTCTCGGGTGGGGTCGGAATGACCGCCGCGGACGGAAAGTTCAGCTTGAAGCAGCTAAGTCACCTGACGAACAGCAACGTCTTCCTCACGTTGCCGACGGTGGTCGTCGATCTCATCAAGCAGGATTCCGACGCCCAGACCCTGGTGAACCCGCGGGTGCGGGTCCTCAACGGTCAAACGGCCAAGATCAACGTCGGCGACAAGGTGCCGATCCTGTTGAGCACGTCCAGTTCGACGGCCACGACCGCGACCATTACTGGCGGGACGACGACCACCACGTCGACAGAATTTAAGGATGTGGGCATCAAGTTGAGTATCGAGCCGATCATTCATCTGAGCAATGATGTGCGGATGAAACTCAATTTGGAAGTGACGACGCTCGGCGAATTTGTCCAGCAGGCAGGGCAGTTTAAGTTCGGCCAGCGAACGGCGGAAACAGTGCTCAACGTTCATGACGGTGAGACGGTGGTGATCGGCGGCCTGATTCAGGACCAGGATCGGACATCACTGAATAAAATCCCCGGCCTCGGCGACATCCCGATCCTGGGCAAGCTCTTTTCCGATACCAATCAGCAGAAAGTGAAGACGGACCTCATCCTGACGATCACGCCCCATGTGGTGCGGAAGCTGGAGCCGCCGGGGCAGGAGCTGCAAACCTTCTGGTCGGGAACGGAAGATGCCTATTCGACGACGCCGCTCTTCTCCGAGTTGTCGGTCGGTGGCGTGCCTTCGGCCGCCGGCGGCGGTGAGGCGGGCGAATTTGTCGCTCCCCCGCCCGCTCCCGAGCTGCCTCCGCTGCCGGAGCAAGGCCCCCCTCCACAGGGAGTGCCGATGCCCCCGCCTCCACCCCCGCTGATGCGTCCACCGTCGCCGTCTCCCTCAGGCGCCTATTCTCCGGATGTGCTGCGTCCCGTTTCCGGGGCCTTGATCCATCTGGTCCCTGAAGAGACCGCCGTTGCGCCGAATCAGGATATCGTGATGACGATCAGGGCCGACAACGTCGCGGCATTGTCCGACGCCGAATTTTCGGTGGTCTATGATCCCGAGGTGCTGGAGTTTCGCCGGGCGGTTGAAGGCGAACTGCTGGGGCAGGGCGGGTGGTCGACCGACTTTTCCGCGTTGATTGGGTCGGCGACCGGTCAGGTGGATCTCCGGCTGTTGCGGCTCTCGGATGTGGAGGGGGCGAATGGTTCGGGCGTCCTCTGCACGCTGGTCTTTGTCGGGAAAAAAGCCGGCGCCTCGACCGTGACGTTGGCCCAAGGGCAATTCGCGGGGCCCGATCACGCGACGCTCCCGGTGGCGCTTCGTCGTGGAGTGGTGGTTGTTCACTAGCCCCGTCGCGCATCCCTCCGGTTACGATCATCGATACAGATGTTCCTCGTTCAGTCAGACCGGCCCGGTCGGGCCGGCGGTTTCCCAACGAGCGCGCGATCGCTGAGTCCGATGGCCGGATGCCGTCGCCGCGTCGCCCTGTGCCGGCCAGCGGCGGCCGTCGGGGTGACGTTATTGGAATTGATGGTCACGCTGGCGATTATTTTTGTCCTGGCGTCCATCGCGTTGCCCCTGGCCAAGATGAACACCAAGCGGGCCCGTGAGATCGAATTGCGCCAGCAGCTCCGGGCCGTGCGTTCGGCCATCGATCAGTTTCATCAGGACTGGGATCGGGCCGGCAATATGTTGAAGGGCGACCTCTGCAAGGAAAATCCGCTGACCTGCAACGAGGTCGGCAGCGATTTTGGCTATCCCAAGTCGCTGGAGGTGATGCTGGAGGTGAAGCTGAGTGGTCAAGAAGCGACCGTCAGCGGGCTGAATGTCCGGCGCTATCTTCGCCAGATTCCGACCGATCCGATGACGAATTCCAAAGAGTGGGCACTGCGCTGTTACCGGGACGACCCGGACACCTCTTCCTGGTGCGGCGATGATATCTACGATCTCTCGACGACCAGTCCCGAGACCGCGTTGGACGGCACACTCTACCATGCGTGGTGATTTCGTAGATACCCACGGGATTGCCCGTGGGTGATCTACCCAGCCCTGCCTGCCGGCAGGCAGGGAGCAAGGCGAGCGACTTGTACTGAGAATCGAATGTGACTTCTCACATTCGTTCGAAGTGAAGGGGGAGGCTCCAACGGTTTTTTGGAGGGGGCGACCTGCCTGCCGGCAGGCAGGCGCGAGCCCCTATAAAAAAAGGAGAAGAACGATGCCCACTATTGATCAGCTTGCACAGCGACTCCAACGGCTCAATCGACAGCTTGCCGCGAAGCAAGGAGCCGGCGCGGAGAAACTCCCTTCGGGGTCGGCGGATCGTCCGCTGCGGAAAGCCCGTCGACGGGTGCAACGGAAGCTGCGTATGCGCCGGCCCGGCCCGCCTGTCCCAACGGGGAAATCGGCCTCGCCCCCGTCTGCGGCTCCCGGTACCCCGCCGGCCGAAGCGGGATGAGCCGGGTTGTTGTTCCACGCGCGTAAGCCGCGGCTGACCTTTTGGGCCGGAATGGACGGTGACCGTGGAGCGTGATCATCGCGCCGAGCGGCGGCCGTCGCGGCGAACAACGGCGGCTGGCGTGTTCTCTGATTCCCGGCGCGTGGTTGACTGGTGGGCGGGGGGCGCGGTTGTCCTTCTCCTGGTCGGTCAGCCGGCGGCTTGGTGGTGGGGGCCGCTCCCACCGACTGCCGTGGCGGTTGGCCTGCTCATCTGGCTGGGCGCGGCGGCGATCATCGTCCGGCAGGGACTCAGGCGCCGTTACCTGTCTCCGGTAAACCGGTGTCTGCTGTTATTCCTCCTGCTTCCCGCCCTTCAAGAGTTGACGCTTCGCACCGGCGGGACGACGGCGCCGACGCTCGTCTTCTATCCCGCGATTGCGGTGGGCGGTGCATTGCTGCGGTCGCGGCGATTCTTCCAGCTGGTCGTCGCGGCAACAGTTTCGGCGCTGGTGTTGGTGGGGGTGACGGCAGCCGAGTGGACGCCGCATGTGTGGTGGTCCTTGGTGTCACTGGCCGCTCTGACGATCCTGCTGCCCACGGCGGTCTGGTGGTATATCCATTCGCTCCGCCGGCGAACGGAGCAGGCCGCCCTCGTGTTGGAACAATGGGAACAGCGCGACCGGTTTTTTGATCCGACCGAGAATGCCACGGACTCATCGTTCCAGGCGGCCCAACAGGAACAGGCCGTCTGGCTGCAGACTCGTTATCGTGAGCGGGCCCAGCAATTATTGAGTTTGCTCAAGCAGGCGATCCCTCATGCGCGCAGTTGTGTCCTGTTTCTTTATCAACCGGCCCTCGACCGGCTGCAGTTGGAACTGTGCATCGGCGGTCCCGCCCACGTCTATCGGGATGAACTGGAGATTGTGGTCGGCCACGGCGTGATCGGGTGGGCGGCCAAAGAGGGGAAGCCGTGCCTCTATGCCCGGCTTGATCCCCGTCGACAGCAACCCGAATATTACCGGACGGATGCCGGAGTCCGTTCCCTGCTGGTGTTGCCGTTTTCGACGGAAGGACGGCTGGAAGGGGTGCTTTGCGTCGACAGCGAAAAGACCGGCGCGTTGGGCGACCGGGAAGAAGGACTCGCGGCCCTGACGGCCGGCTGTCTGCGGGCCCAGCTTGAGGATCTTCGCCAGCAGCGGCAGGTCGTTCAAAAAAGCCGGGAATTTTCCCGGTTGCTGGAAGCCAGCCAGCTGCTCAACTCCGGGTTGGATCTGCAGCACCGCCTGGAGACGATGACCGGACTGACCCAGTCGATCGTGCCGTCGACGGCGAGCATCCTCTGTCTGGTCGATGGCGGAGAGCGGCATGCCAGTATCCGCGTGGTGCGCGGGGGCGGACTTGAAAAATATCTGGACCACCGGTTTCCATTGACGGATGGGGTGGTCAGTTTGATCGTCAAAAACCGCCAGCCGATTCTGCTCTCCCATCTCTCCGAAGATCAGCCCACACGATTTTTCCCGTTGAAATCGAAAATCCGAATGACGGCGGGCTCGTTTCTCGGATTGCCGATGATCTTGAAGGATCGGGTGATCGGATTGTTCATCTGTACGGCCGACATCCCGTCGGCATTTACCGCGATCCACCAGAACCTGCTGTCGATTTTGTGCAACCAGGCGGCGCAGGCGATCGCCGACGCCCAATCGCACGCGGAGGTGGAGCGATTGGCCTCGATCGACGGGTTGACGGGAATTTTTAATCACCGGGCGTTTCACGACCGGCTGCACTATGAGTGGGAGCAGGCCCAACGCCATGGAGAAGCGCTGACGTTGATGATGATCGATCTGGACCACTTCAAGCGGATCAACGACACCTATGGTCACCAGGCGGGAGATCGAATTCTCAAGCAGGTGGTCGCCTGCCTGCTCCGGTTGGTCCGGAAGGTGGATACGCTCGGGCGGTACGGCGGGGAGGAGTTCGCCGTCCTGCTGCCGAAAACGACCGCTCACCAGGCCTGGAAAATGGCCGAGCGGATTCGCAAAGTGATCGAGTGTGGGCAGTTCGGGCTGGAGGGGGTGACCATCCCGGTGACGCTGAGTATCGGCGTGGCGTCGGCCCCGTCGGATGCCGGCGGTCCCGATCAGCTGGTCAGCGTTGCGGACAAAGCGCTCTACTGGGCGAAAGAACAGGGGCGCAACCGGATCGCGCTCTATCCCGATGTCGTCTCGGCCATGGCCCGGGTCGATTGATCCGATCCGGCGCCGCGCTTACCGCGCCCTCAATTTTCCCTTAGTTTTCGACGACCACCTGCTGTTTGATCCGCTCAATTTCATCGGCGGCCCGCGGACCGAGTCGTGTCGCCGACTGTTCGATCGTCTCCAACTCGTGATCCAGCGGCCGAAGGTGAGTCAGGGCGCCCTCTTTATCCAGCTGGAGCGCCGATTGTAATGCGGTCCGGGCGTCGGACAACGACTTCTTGGCCAGCCCGAAATCCTGGTGACGGAGGTGGGTCTGGGCCAGGGTCAACGCATCGCGCACTTCGACCAGGTGACCGCGCATCCGGGTTTTGGTCAACAGACGCTCGAGATCCAGCGTGCGTTTCGCCATTTCGTTTTTGAGTTGCTCCACGTGGTATTGGACCATCTCTTGTTTGCGGCCCCCCACGACGTAACCGGCGGCAAACCCGAACCCAATCAGCACCAGGATCAGAACAACCTTCACGAACGACACGCCCCCTCCTTTTTCTTTATGCGCCATGGCGACCTGTCAGCGGGATGAGAACACCCTACACCTTGTGGCCATCGGCCATTTATACCACAAAATATATTGACAAGCCAGCTATTCTATGCGACAGTAGCGCACCTAATAATGTATCAGCAGTTCTTCCAATTCCGTCGTCTGCCTTTTCAACTGACTCCCGATCCGCATTTTTTCTTCTTTACCGCCCGCCATGAAGAGGCGTTCAATCAGGCGCTCTATGGGGTCAAAGAGCGCAAAGGGTTCATGGTGTTGACCGGCGAGGTGGGAACAGGCAAGACGACCCTGTCGCGCCTGCTGATCGAGCAGATCGGCCCGCGCGTGAAAAGCTCGCTCATGTTTAATCCCAATCTGACGACCGTCGAATTGCTCCAATCCATCAATCATGATTTCGGCATCGAGGATCAAAGTTATTCAAAGAAGATCTTGACGGATGAGCTGAACCGGTTTCTGCTCGAGCAGCTCATGCAGGGGGACAACGCGCTGTTGGTGGTGGATGAAGCGCAGACCTTGCCGGTCGAGTGTCTGGAAGAAATCCGTCTCCTGTCGAACCTGGAGACGCCTCGCGCCAAATTGCTGCAGATCCTGCTGATTGGCCAGCCGGAACTGGACGAAAAATTGATGCTGCCGCAGCTTCGCCAATTGAATCAGCGGATCACGTTGCGGACTCACCTGGAGCCGCTGGAGCCGCAGGAGGTGTCGGACTACATCCAGTTCCGGTTGTGGCGGGCCGGGGCGCGGGAAGCGGTCCATTTTGAGCCGGCCGCCATGGAGCTGGTCTCCCGCTATTCAAAGGGGATTCCTCGTTTGGTCAACTCGATCTGCGATCGCGCGCTACTGGCGGCCTATGTGCGGGGTACGCGGCTCATCTCCGGCTATCTGATGAACCAGGCGATTGGTGAGTTGCAACCCATGCTGCCGGTCACCGATCCGCCGCCGGCCTACCTGACGCAAGAAGTGCGGGAGGAACCGACTCCGACGCGATCCGACCCGACCCACCGCCTGGCGCTGATCGGACTGCTCTCCGTGCTGATCGGCCTCGCGGCGATGTGGTGGAAAGCGGAGCCGATTGGCGAGCGCTTTCCCACCGCCTTGCTGGCGAGTGAACGGTTAAGGGCCGACGAGCCGGGCGGACTCCTCCGGCGGCTTCCATTGCCATGGGAGTGGGGCGCCATGGCCACACCCCAGAGCCCCGCTCCGCCCTCCGTGGAGCGAGGCCCGCAGCCGGCCGGCCGCGTCGAAGAAACGGTCACGCCGCCGTCGGTGATGATCCGCCCGGAAACGCCGGAGTCCCTTTCCCTGCCATGGTCGATGGTTCCACCGTTACCGGTGGAATTGACCGGAAGTTCTGGTGGGAGTGCGCCGGTGCCACCGGCCCGGCCGACCCCAATCGATGAATCACCCCGCGTGACCGCCCGCGTAACCGTGATGCCCAGTCGTCCCCCGGTGGAGGCCCCGGTTGATCCTCTCCTCTTTGCGACGCTGACCTTGCGGCCCGATCATGGTCGACCGGAACCCTCTCCACCGCCGGCCGCGCCCACACTTGAACCGCCACCTGGCCCGGCTGCCGCCACATCGACCGTTGAATCAGCGCCGCAGTGGTCACGCGATGCGGACGACGTCGTGCGGGTCACGGAGAGCCGACTGGCCGAACAGGCCGCCTTGCTGATGCTGCTTCGCGAATGGGGAGTTGCGACGGCATGGCCGGTTGATCCGGGGCAGATCAATCTTGCATCGATGGCACACGAACACCGGCTCGAGTCGCTCCGGTTGTCGCTTCCGGTGGGTGAAGCGGTGAAACTTGATTATCCCGTCGTCATCCTCAGGCGCAGCGCGGATCCGGCCCAGCCTCCCCATCCGGTGCTGCTGCGCAAGGTCGTCAATGGGCGGGCGATGCTCCTGGACCCGCTGGCCGGAAAGATCGAACAGCCGGTGGCGACGCTCGATCGGGACTTGATCGGCGAGGTGTGGCTCTACTGGCGCCCCCTCAACGAGTGGCGCTGGCCGGGTCCCATCGACGGCGTCGACCCGGTGATCCAGTGGCTCCAGCGCAACCTGAGCGCTGCGCAATTGTATGACGGGCCGGTCGACGGGCTCCTGGGCCCGGAGACCGAACGGGCGCTCCAACGGCTCGCGCGCCGACGGGGTCTGGCGGTGACGCCGCAGAGCCCCCTCCTGGAATTGATAATCTCGCAGTTTCTGTTTCCCTCCGGTTTTCCCCGTCTCTCCGACCGGACCGCCGGGTAGAGCCCGGCATTTCCAGTCGGTGACGAGTGTGTACTGGCCGCCCCCGTTTCTCCGCCCGTTTCTCCGGTGGTGTTCACTTGACATTCGTGGGGAGCAGAGGAATAATGAGGGAGGCTGCGGGACTCTCGCGGCACGGGTGTTCGATATGTGGTGGTACTGGCGACAACGAATCATAGCGGGCTTGCTGCTGGCGACCGCGTCCTATCTCGCGGCCGATCTGGTCAATGTGGTGATGGGCGCCTCGCTCGAGGCGTCGGTGCCGGTGGTGGACCGGATGGTGGAACCCAAAACGGCCCCGCCGCTCCCGCCGGTCAATGTCGATGCCATTCTCCAGGGCAACCTCTTTCAACCCAGCCAGCGCGGGGGCGTCGCCTCTCTCCCGGCCGCCAGTGAACCGCCGGTGGCCGTGGAGTCGACCCACCGGCTGGTTGGAACCGTGACCGGGTCTGACGGATTCGGTTTTGCCGTCATGGAGGAGAAAAGCAGCAAGGCGCAGAGTCTGTATCGAACCAACGATGTGCTGCCGGGCGGCGCACAACTCGTGAGCATTGAACGGTATGCCATTGTGATCCAGGCGGGGTCGGTGACGCATCGACTCGCCGTGACTGAAGACCTGCCGTCGGCAGAGCCCGGCAGCCCGGCGGCCGCGGCGGCCGGCATCCGGGAAATGTCGGCCAATCACTGGTTGATCGAACGGCGCAAGGTCGACGACGTGCTGGCCAACCTGCCCCAACTCTTGACCCAGGCCCGTTTGATTCCGAACTTTTCCGGCGGGAAAGCCGATGGATTCCGTCTCAGCAGCATCAACCCCAACAGCTTCTTCGCCGCGATCGGACTGCAGGAGGGTGACGTGCTGCAGCGGGTCAACGGCGTGGAGGTGAAGGATCCTCAAAGCATGTTGACGGCCTTCCAGCAATTGAAGAGCGAAGCCAATATCAACCTTGACGTGCAACGCCGCTCACAGCCCGCCACGCTTGCCTATGAAATTCGGTAAACTGTTGTTGCCGGTCCTGGTGGTGATCTGCCTGGGGCCGGGTCGTGCCATTGCCGCGTCGCTTCCCGCGGGTGCCGCCCCGACGGCGCAATGGGTAACCATCGATTTTACCAATGTGGAACTGCCGATCTTTGTGAAGTTCATCAGCGAACTGATCGGGAAAAATTTCGTGATCGATGAAAAAGTCAAAGGGAAGGTCACGATCTATTCGCCGGCCAAGATCTCGGTTGAAAAAGCCTACCAGGTCTTTGAATCGATTCTCGAGTTGAAGGGTTACCGGGCGGTGCCCAGCGGAGCGATCATTCAGATCGTGCCGATGGCCGAGACCTTCGCGGAACGGAACATTTATTTCTACGCGCTCGTGAATGCGAATGCCGAAGATGTCGCCAAAGTGCTCAGCGGGCTGCAGGCGGGCCGGCCGCCGACGGCGACGGGCGTCACGCAGCGGATCTCCTCGACGGGGAACCGGTTTGAGGGGCCCATCCAGATCGTTCCGGACAAGGCGACCAACAGCCTGGTCATTACCGCGTCACAGACGGATTACGACGCCTTGACGAAGGTGATCCGGCAACTGGACATCAAACGGCGGCAGGTCTATGTGGAAGCGGTGATCATGGAGGTGGACCTCGTCAAATTGAAGGATGTGGGCAATGATGTGAGCGCGCTGATCGGCTATACCTCATCGCAGGCCAACCTGACGGTCCTGGGCGGCATCAATCAGCCGCCCGAGAATCTCTTCAGCCTGGTCAACCTGCCGGCCGGCATCTCGCTGCAATGGCTCAATATTCGCGATGCCCTTCACGCTCTTCAGTCCAATTCGAGCGTCAACATCCTCTCCACACCCCAATTGCTGGCCAGCGACAACAAACAGGCGGAGATCAACGTGGGGGAAAACCGGCCGTTCATCAGCGGCTCAAGCGAGACGACCACGGGAACGGTGTTGACGAAGATCGATCGAAAAGATGTCGGCATCACCCTGCGGTTGACCCCGCAGATACTGGAGGATGATGTCGTCAAGCTGGATGTGTTTCAGGAGATTTCGACCGTCAACGACACGGTCAGCCAGACGGTGGGAAACGTGGCGGTGGGACCGACCACGAATAAACGCTCCGCGACGACCACCATCATCGTGAACAGCCGGCAAACGGTGGTCATCGGCGGGCTGATTCGAGACACCCGCACGGTGACGGAACAGAAAATTCCTCTCCTGGGCGATATTCCGGTGTTGGGCTGGTTGTTTAAGTTTAAATCGAGTCGGAATGAAAAAACCAACCTGCTGATTTTCCTGACCCCCTACATCGTCAAAGACCAGGCGGAGTTGACCGCCATCAAAGAGCGGAAGCGGCTCGAGGCGAGCGACTATCTCGATCGGGAACGCGTGCCCGGGCGCGACGAATTCGATCCCTATCTCCGCCCGCCCGACGTGGGAACAACGCTTCGGTAACCCCGTGTCTCCCGTGGTGCTTCAGAAACGGCTGGGCGAGTTGCTCCGGGAGATCGCCGGCGTGACCCCCGCGCAATTGGAGGAGGCGCTCGCGCAGCAGCGCGAGGGAGGCGACCGGCTGGGCGATCTGCTGGTCAAACTCCGATATGTGACCCCCGCACAATTTTTAGAAGCGCTGGCCCGCCAATTCGATCTGCCTGTGCGTACGACGCTCACGCGGGCCTCCGTCAACGGCCCGCTGCTGGCCAAAATCCCCCTCGCCTTCGCCAAGCGATATGAATTAGTCCCCCTCGTTGAAGAGAACGGACAGATCCCCGTGGCGCTCTCGAACCCGCTCCATGTGCATGTGATGGACGATGTGCGGCTCTTGATCGGCCGGC
>JBGPUQ010000013.1:0-12837 GCA_041491185.1 Nitrospiria bacterium
CTCGCTGCCCGAGGCGGTGAAGATGATCTCGCGGGGATCGGCTCCGATCAGCGCGGCCACCTCCGCACGCGCCTGATCCATCGCCGCCCTCGGCCGGTCGCCGGCGACGTGGGGACTCATGGGATTGCCCCACGCCTCGGTAAGAAAGGGCTGCATCGCCGCCACGACCTCCGGGTACGGTGGCATCGCGCTGATCGCATCAAGATAAATGAAGGACGGCATGGCCCATTCTAGCAGAGGGATCTTGGTCTCAACAACTCCATTGTTCGTTGACAACCATTGTTCCTCGATGATAACGTGGCATCGATCGTCACATCATGGCCGAAACGAAACAGAAACTAGGGCTGCTGCTGTCGACGCCGCCGGATCATCCCAATCTGCCCGTGCTGACCGGGCTGGCCCGCGCGGCGCTGGAACGCGGCGACGGCGTCTATCTCTATCTCATCGATGAGGGCGTGCGCTCGCTGGACGATGCGCGCATTCAGGCATTGGCACGGTCGGGCATCAAGCTCTTCGCCTGCGCCTTCGGGGCGCAAAAACACGGGCTCCCGACCGACAATCCCGCCGCGACCTATTGCGGGTTGGTGGTCCTGAACGACCTGATTGACCACTGCGACCGGTTTCTGGCGTTTAATTAGCGAAACGCGCATGCCCGCCTCCCCGCCCAAGATTCTCCTGCTCATCACGGGCGATCCGCTTCGGAGCCACCGGCCGGCCGAAGCGTTGCGGATCGCGCTGGGGCTCGACAGCGGCGGCAAAGAACGCCTGACGATCCTCCTGCGGGGCGACGCTGCCCGGCTCCTCACGGACGAGGTGGAGGAGGCCGTGGACGGCGAAGAGCTGGCCAATCACTATCTGCCGGTCTTTGAGGAGTGGGGCACGACGTTTCTGGTGGATGCGGCCGCGGCCGCGCATCTCGAACAGGCAACGACCACGTTCCCCTACAAGACCGTCACGACGGCGGAGATGGCCGCCGAACTGGCCGCCGCCAATCGGGTGATAATTTTCTGAGCGGATCATGACCGATCAACCGACACGCCAATTGTTGCATCTCTTGATCTCTCCCCATGCGGCGAAGGCTTTCGAGATCGCGACGCAGCAACAACAGAGCGGCCTGGGGCGGCCAGTGCTGGTTCTGGGACCGGCGGCCGCACGATTGACGCCACCGGCCGGCGTAGAAACCCTCCTGTTGGAAGAGGCTCAGAAAACACCCGCAGCGGGGGCGTCACGTGAGCGGATCGATTATCACCGGCTGTTGACGCTGATTTTTGAGGCGGAGTCGGTCAGCGTCTGGTAGGATTCATTCCCGAGCGTCTTCGTATTCTTCGTGCCAGGCCATCTGAATTGCTTCAAGAATACCTTCGTTCGATTTTTCCGGCGCGTCGGTAAAGTCGGGCAGGCCGATCACCCATTGGTGC
Organism: Nitrospiria bacterium; assembly: GCA_041491185.1. Classification (GTDB taxonomy): domain Bacteria; phylum Nitrospirota; class Nitrospiria; order JACQCE01; family JACQCE01; genus JBGPUQ01. Next base: position 1,419 of record JBGPUQ010000013.1, read on the forward strand.
AAATCGGTGAAGCGGACGGTCAACGGATCGACGCCTGGATGATGCTCCATCAGTTGCAGCGCGATCCCTTCCGCATCTTTCCAGGTCAACGGCATCATTCACTCCTTTTTGGCGCCCCTCAGTCCGGAATCTCGACCACGACGTCGCCGCGCACCACCGCCTGACAACCCAGTCTCGAGGCCAGCGTCAGCCCCTCCGCCATGTCGAGCCGATCCTCTTCATCCGTTTGCATCGAGGAGAGATGCTCCATCCCCTCCTTGACAATGATATGGCACGTCGTGCAGGCGCAGTTGCCGCCGCAGTTATGCTCCAACCGGATGTCGTGTTTGATCGCGATATCCAGGATCGATCCGGCCATGCCGTGATCGCCGTAGGGATAGTCGGCCTCGTCCACCTCCACGGTGCGATTGAGCGGAAGAAAGGTCACCTTGTGGCGTTTCCTCCCGGCCGGCACATCGGTCATCGTCGTCTGCTTGGTTGGTTCTTCCGTCATCGCCTCACCAGTGTGGGGTTCCTAATGTGATGCCTTCTCCCGCTCGGCCACGTCCTGAATCGCGTGGCCCAGCAGCACCCCGGCCAGATGCACGGTGGCTTCGTCCAGCCGCTTGATTCGCTCTCGAATCCGCTGCGGATCGGCGCCGCCGAGGGCGCCGCGCAGGTCGCCCATCGCCGACTCGATTGCGGACCGCTCCGCGTCACCGAGTAACGCGCCGGCATCGGCCAGCGCTTTGTCGGTTGATCGCAGGACCATCTCGGCTTCGTTCTTCGCCTCGATCAGCGTCCGCTGCGCGATGTCCTCACGGGCGTGCAGATAGGACGCCTCGATCATGCGGGTCACTTCGTCTTCCGTCAGCCCGTACGACGGTTTCACCTCGATCGACTGTTCTTTGTTGCTGCGCAGCTCTTTGGCGCTCACGCTCAGGATGCCATTGGCATCGATCATGAAGGTCACTTCGATCTTCGGCAGCCCCGCCGGCATCGGATCGATCCCCGCCAGTTGAAATTTGGCCAGGCTCCGGTTGTCCGCGACCAGTTCACGCTCCCCCTGCAACACGTGAAGGTCGACGATCCGCTGGCCGTCGACCGACGTGGTGAACAGCTCCTTCGCACTGGTCGGAATCGTCGTGTTTCTTGAAATCAAGACGCTCATCACGCCCCCCAACGTCTCGATGCCCAGCGAGAGCGGCGTCACATCCAACAACAGCAGGTCGCGGGTGCCGCCGGAAAGAATATCCGCCTGCACGGCCGCGCCCAGCGCCACGACTTCATCCGGATTTAATTCACAGTGGGGCGTGCGATGGAAGAGCTCTTCCACCCGCTGACGGATCAGGGGCATCCGGGTCATCCCGCCGACCAGGACCACTTCGTCGATGGCGTCCGGCGTCAATCCCGCATCCCGCAGCGCCAGGCGGCAGGGCTCCAGCGTCCGCTCCACAATGGGCATCACCAGCGATTCCAGTTCCGATCGGGTCACCGGTACGCGAACCATCCGCCCCGAACCCGGCACGGTGATTTCGACGACGGTCTCTTCCGCGGTGGAGAGGGCGCACTTGGCCGCCTCGGCCGCCATCCGCACCATCTGCCAGCCCTCAGCGCCCGCCGATGTCATTCCGCGATCGTTGCCGAGCCGTTGGACCAGCCATTCCGCCAGCCGCTGGTCCATGTCATCGCCGCCGAGGTGGGTGTTGCCGTTGGTCGCCAACACCTCGAAGATCCCCGACTTCACCTTGAGGATCGACACATCGAATGTCCCGCCGCCCAGGTCATAGACGGCGATCACGCCTTCCGTCCGCTGCTGCAGCCCATAAGCCAGCGACGCCGCCGTCGGCTCATTGACGATTCGCAACACCTCGAGCCCCGCGATGCGCCCGGCATCCTTGGTCGCCTGGCGTTGGCTGTCGTTAAAGTAGGCCGGGACCGTGATCACGGCCTGCCGAATCGGCTCCTTCAGATCGGCTTCCGCCCAGTGTTTGAGTTCGGACAGGATCAACGCCGAAATTTCCGGAGGGGTGTAGCGTTGTCCGCCGATCATCATCCGAACCACGCCGGGGGGCTCCTCACCCAGATGAAACGGAAAGAACTTCAGCTCTTCCTGAAGATCCGCCAGTCCCCGCCCCATAAATCGCTTGACCGAGTAGACCACATCGGCCGGATGGGTCGTCAACCGCCGCTTCGCCTCGTGACCGACGGTCGCCCGGCCGCCGGCAAACGACACGACGGAGGGCAGCAGGCGCGCGCCGGTCGGTCCCGGAATGATCCGCGGCCGGCCGGCCGCGTCCATGACGGCCACCAGGCTGTTGGTGGTTCCAAGATCAATGCCGACGATCTTTGACATCCGCCCGTCCCTCTAACGTCAAGGCAATTTCCTCAATGGTGTTGCTCAGATATTGCCGGCTGGACAGCCGATCCCGCATGGCGGTCAACAGCGCCAGCTTCTCCGGCTCAATCGCGCCGTCCTGTCGATCGACGGCGCCATCGCCAATCAGGCGATCCCATCGGACCGAGAGTTCCGCCAACTCTTTATCCAGCCTGCCCAATCGCTCCTGAAGCCGGGACTGCGCCGCCAGAAGCTTCTCCCGATCAGCCGCGTGCTCCGGACTCTCGGGCTGACCGGCGGGATAATGCCGAAACCCCTCGATCAACTCCTGCAGTTCGAAAATTTCCTCGAGCAGGTCCGGCGGCGCTTTCGCTGGAATCTCCGTCGCTCCAGACTCAAGCCGGATCACGTAGCTCATCCGCTCAACCGGATGGCGCAGTGTCCGATAGGCCCGATTCAGCAACGCCGAGGCCTCAAGACTCAGCACCCGCTCGCGTTCCGATTTGGTTTGGAAAAAATCCGGATGGACCAACCGGCTTCGCTCATGGAATCGCTCGGCAAGTTGCCGGGCATCAAGCTGCAGATGACGGGGAAACCCGAGGCAGGCAAAATAGTCGAGCGTTTCAGGGAGCGGTTGAATCACCCCGCATGCGTGACACACCCACTCATTCCCAACCGGCTTCTGACACTGCCAGCACTGCCGCTGCGGCTCCCCCATGCGAGTGGTGAAGAATGCGCCACCAACGGATTAGGCCGAAAACGATTCCCCGCAGCCACAGCTCATCTTCGCATTTGGGTTCTGGAACTTGAAGCCGCCGCCGGTCAGACTCTCGACAAATTCCAGCGTTGTCCCCTGGAGGTAGAGCGCGCTTTTGGGATCGACCAGCAGTTTGACGTCTGAGATCTCGATGATTTCATCGTGGGGACCGCTCGTTTGCTCAAACGCCATCGTATAGCTGAGCCCCGAACAGCCTCCCCCTTTCACCCCCAGGCGAAGAAACGACCCTGCCGGCTGCTCGGCCAACAACAATCTGATCTTCTTAATGGCGCTCTCAGTTACCGTGATCGGACTCGTTTTCACCTCATCCATATCGCTCCCCCCCTCTCGCCCCTCTGGTCGCCCAATCAGACCTTGGCTGCCGACGGTTGCGATGGCGCGGCCTGGTGCTCCGCACTCTTCTTGCGATAATCCTCCAGCGCCGCCTTGATCGCGTCCTCCGCCAGCACCGAGCAATGGATCTTGACCGGCGGGAGGTGCAGTTCATTGACGATGTCGGTGTTTTTGATCGTCATCGCCTCGTTGACGGTGCGCCCCTTCAACCATTCGGTCGCCAGGCTCGAGCTCGCGATGGCGCTTCCGCAGCCGAAGGTCTTGAACTTCGCATCCACGATCACATCCTTCTCGACCTTGATCTGCAGCTTCATCACGTCGCCGCATTCCGGCGCGCCGACAATGCCGGTGCCCACCTTGGGGTCACTCTTGTCCAAGCTGCCCATGTTCTTCGGGTTATTGAAATGCTCGACTACTTTTTCACTGTATGCCATCGAACTCGCCTCCTCTGACGTTATTCCCCTTTCCACACCACCTTGCTTAAATCGATCCCTTCCTTCGCCATCTCATAGAGCGGGGACATTTCTCGGAGGCGACGGACGGTCTCCAGCGTGCGCCCCACGACATAATCAACCTCTTCCTCCGTGTTAAACCGCCCCAACCCGTACCGGATCGACGAGTGCGCCAGGTCGGCCCCCACCCCCAGCGCCTTGAGCACGTACGACGGTTCCAGCGATGCCGACGTGCAGGCCGATCCCGACGACAGCGCGATCTCCTTGAGCCCCATGAGGAGGGATTCCCCCTCGACATAGGCGAAGCTCAGGTTGACGTTATTGGGCAGCCGTCGCGTCGGATGACCGTTCAAATAGACTTCGTCCAGTTCTTTCATGATGCCGTCCTTGAGCCGCTCCCGCAGCGCCGTCAGTCGTTGTGATTCCTGGGGCATCATCTGCTGGCAGATCTCGGCCGCCTTGCCGAATCCGACGATCAACGGAACCGGCAGCGTCCCGGAGCGCATCCCCCGTTCATGGCCCCCGCCGTCGATCATGGCGGCGATCCGCACGCGCGGGTTTTTGCGCCGGACGTACAACGCGCCGACGCCCTTCGGGCCATAGATCTTGTGCGCGCTGAACGACATCAGATCGATGCCCATCGCCCCAACATCAACCGGAATTTTTCCGACCCCCTGCGTGGCGTCGCTATGGAACAGCACCCCGTGCTCTTTTGCGATCTTCCCGATTTCAGCCACCGGCTGGATCGTCCCGATCTCATTACTCGCCAGCATGACGGAGATGAGAATCGTCTTCGGCGTGATCGCCTTTTTGACCGCCTCCGGATCAAGAATCCCGTCGGCTTGCACCGGAAGATAGGTCACCGAAAATCCCATTTTTTCCAACCGCCGGGCCGTATCCAGGATGGCCCGATGCTCGGTGACCGCCGTGATGATATGGTCGCCCTTTTCCCGATACATCTCGGCCACGCCCCGCAGGGCCAGATTATCCGATTCGGTCGCTCCGCTGGTAAAAATGATTTCCTTCGGATCGGCATGAATCAGTGAAGCCAGCTGCTGCCGGGCGATGTCGACCGCCGCCTCCGCTTCCCAACCGAACGAGTGATTCCGGCTGGCCGCATTACCGAATTTTTCCGTAAAATAGGGCAGCATCGCCTCCAACACCGTCGGATCGACCGGTGTGGTTGAGTGATTATCCATGTAGACCGGCAATTTCATGCTCCGACTCCTTCCTTGGCCGAGACGTCATACATCTCTTCTAGGGTCCTTTTCCTGAGCAAGCCAACAATCTCCGCCTGTACCTGACCCAATGGCCCCCTGATCGTACAATGCTGGAGCTGATCACAGCCGTTCTGCCCGCGCTCCCGATAACAAGACGCGATGGCAAAGGGGCCTTCAATCGCCTCCATGACCTCACCGATCGTAATATGGGCAAGCCCTTTCGCCAGACTATAGCCGCCATGTGTCCCGTTATGGCTTTGGACCACCCCCCGCCGGGCCAACCGTTGCAGAATTTTGGCCAGCAATTCATTGGGGATATGGCATTGATCCGCAATCGCTTTGGTGCTCACCGACCGTTCCCCGTCATGTTCGGCCAGATAGCGGATGGCGATCAGCCCATAATCGGTCTTTTTCGAGAACTTCAGCATCGATAACCCCCTGAATGAGCCACACTCCCTACAGATATCCGACTCTTTCAGTCGGATATTAAGATACCATGCCGATCCCCCGGCTGTCAACTACAAAGGTGGAGGTACAACCGCCCGCGGTCAGAAGGAGCGCAGGGGCATCCTACAGGAAATATTGACTGACATCCACGCCATACGCCAACGGATCGATCGTTTTGATGATGCTGCGCGCGTATTGCCCGGTTTTTTCATCCTGTTCGTCGAGTTCGATCACGTCCCCATCAGCGGCATGACCGGCGGCATCGGCGATGAGTTTGACCATCGGGCGGTCCGCGTGATCAAGATTGGCATTCACCTTCACCACCACACCCAGCTCCCCGGTATCCAGGAGCACGACCGTCCCGATCGGAAAGATGCCGATGCTGTTCACAAAAATCTTCAACAACAACGGATCAAATGCTTTCCCGCTTTTGGCCAGCATAAATTTGAGCGCCTTTTCCGGCGCATAGGGCACCCGGTTATAGACCCGCGATGAGGTCAGCGCGTCATAACAATCGACGATGCCGATCACGCGGCCGAAGAGCGTCAGATCCCACGGCTTGGGCAGCTTGGGATACCCGGACAGATCATAATTCAGATGGTGTTCAAATGCCCCGAAACTGATCCGGATCGCGGCTTCCGTCGGCCCCTTCAGCTTGACGATCGATTTCACCCCGAGGATCGGGTGACGCCTCACGATCCGCCAGTCGTCCTCCGTAAAATCGGTCGGTTTATTGAGCAAATCATGCGAGATGGACGCCTTGCCCATATCGTGAAAGAGCGCCGCCATCCCCAGGTCGCTCAGCATATTGCGGTCATAACCCAACCGTTGCCCCAGCGCCATGGCGAGAATGCAGACGTTGACCGTGTGGTTGTGCGTATATTCATCATGGCACCGCAAGGTGGTCAGCCCGATCAACGCCGCTTCATCCTGCAGCAGTTGATCGATCATGGATTGTACGACCCGCCTCGATCGATAGAGACTCAGCGTCCGGCCGACCTTGACGTGCTCCATCACTTCGGTGGCCGCGGCAAACGCTTTGACGTAGGCCCGCTTGGCCATTTCTTTGCGGTCTTTCGTCGCCTCTTCAATCGATTCCCGCTCCTGGTCTTTTCTGTACTCTTCCACGCTGATCCCGCCCACACCCGCCCGTTTCAATTGCTGCTCAAACTCGGAAAACACCCAGGCCCCCCTGGGATCCTGCGTCGCCAGCAGATAGACCAGCTTGATCACCTCATCCGCCTTCACGGAACCGTGAAAGACCACCATGCCCACCTGATGATTTTTCAAGGCTTCGATCACGCGGGTGAAGTTGACATAGGTGTCGATATCCATCTTCAGCTTGATCTCGCCGATGAACAGCGCGTCGCGCTCCATCTTCAACGTCAGATCGCCCAATCGCTTCTGAATGGCATAGAAATGTTTCAGGAAGAGCTCGAAGGGCTGTTCAAACGCCACGTTCCTCGCATCGTGAATCTGCGCCGTCCGGAGAAGAATCGACAACTGATTCACAAAACCCTTCCCCAGCTGAAGCAGCTCTTGATCGACGGAGGAGACCATCACCGGCCCTGTTTCATCATTAATTCTCTCTCGGTGCCCCGAAGCGCCGCCAGACAGGCTTCCTGGAGACGTCGGTCGCGGCCGTGACTCCCTTCTTCCAACAGGGCGATCGCCTCTGGCGTCCCCATCTGCTTGAGCGCGTACGCGGCACACCACCGCAGTTGCTCGTGCCCCCCCCGCTTCCACCATGACACGCTCCGCAGGTAGTGCTTCAGCAGCGTGAGCGCCTCCGGTTGACCTGACATGGCCAGCGCAACAAATATCTCAAATTTTTCCGACAAATCTTTGGCGGCAAAATTCCGTCCCGCAATGATCGCGGCCAACGGGGCGACCGCCTCCGGGCTCTTGCGCCGCGTCAACGCACGCAAGGCCATCAGGCGAACCGCGCTCTCCTGATCCTGAAGAAATTGGATCAGGACGCTGACGACCTTCGGGTGCTCCATTCCGTCGAAGGTTTTCACCACTTCTTTGCGCACCCGCTGCTCGGGATGGCGAACCAGCCGGGCCAGATGGTCGACGACCTGCGGCCCCCCGATTCTGCCAAGCACGTAAATCAGGTTGCGCACGACAAACCACCGGTCGTCCCGCAGCCGGCTCGCCAGGAGTTCCACGTCATGGCGCGCCAGCTCAACCAAGGCCTCGCAGACCGTCTTCCGGGCTTTCAAGGAGTTCACCGATCCCAGCAGGTCCGTGAGCGGGATAATCGACGGGGGGGTCAGCGAGACCACATACTGGAACAAGGCCTCCGTATCGACCGACCCCTGGCTGTTGAGCATGACCATCAGCGCGTGGAGCCGATCCTGCGTTCCAAGGCGGAGCAAAAATTCATGCAACTGTGGCCGAAGGTTCACCAGCAGAGGCGGCGGAGCATCCCACAACCGTCGAACGGCCTGGACGCATAACGCCGCATGGGCCAGATCCCCACGATCGATGAACAGATCCACCAGTTTTTCCAGCAGGCCCAACACCTCGACAAAGGAGACCTCATCCTGCTCGATCTCCAGCATGACGGTCAGAATATCCAGCAGCTGCGCCACCGCATCACGCTGCTGTTCCTTGATGATCTGCTCTTTCAGCTGAGCGATTTCTTCCTCGGTCAGTTTAAAGACCGCCAACGGAAACTCCAACCGCTTCGGACCGGCCATCTCGACCGACTGGGCCTCCATGACCTCCTGCTTGACCAATTCCTGCAGATTGGCTTCGTTCACGCCTTTCGATTGAGTCAACCCGGGCAGGACGGTCCCGTCGAGATGATCCTCCACCACCACGTAAGTGAGATGCGGGAAATCGCGCTTCCAGATCAGACTCACCAGATCCTCATCCAACACGGCGGCATCGCGCTCGCTGCCCACGATATCTAAAAACTCGACCAGTTCCCGCTGTTCAAGTCCCTCATGAAAGACCAGTTCGCCGATGCCGTCGACATAACAGCGAAGCGCAAGGCTTTCCTGCCGGTTGTCGTTCTCATAGACCACCTGCCCGTCAACGAGAAACGCACTCTGGCGGACCTTGAGCCGCAACGAACCGTACGTCCGCAAGTAGAGATCAAACCGTTCAAACAACTCGGCGAGAAATTTCTGGTGGATGGGGTTGTTGGCCAGGTAGAGCCGGATGGTCTTCGCCGTCTTGACCAGCTGCAGCAGAAGATCCCGCGTGGCTTTGAGCTTTTGCTGATCGACTTCCTCGTCGGACTCTACGGGCGGGCGGGTATCCATACGATGGTCATCATCTTACGTTTCACGGTGTGGATTTAGTATAGTCGTCCATCATATACTTGTCAAAACTCTCTGGGCGACACGAACACCGACGTGATCTTGACACCTGCAACGGTCACCATCCCGATGAATGATCTGACCCCGGCCGCGGTGTTTGGCCGGCTGCGCGCCGATCCCGGGTTGCATCCGGTCGCGCTGCTGGAGAGCGCACGATCAGGCGAACGGATCGGCCGTTACTCGTTCATCGCCCTGAATCCGTTTCTGAGGGTGCAAAGCCACGGCACCACCATCCGGCTTTCGGGGAAGATCAACCACACCATCCGAGGCCGGCCGCTGGAGCTGCTGCAGCAGCTCCTGACTCACTATCGGACCCCGGCGGCGCCCGACGGGCCGCCGTTCCTCGGCGGTGCGGTCGGCTATTTCGGCTATGATCTCGTCCACTTTTTTGAGCGGCTGCCCAGAACGGCAATCAACGATCTCGGCGTGCCCGATCTTGACTGTTATCTCGTGGAGACCGTCATCGCCTTCGACCACCATGAACGAACGATCACGATCGCCCATCAATCGATCGACCGGGAGGATGCATCGGCCGTCCTTGGGGCGATCGAGACCGTCCTCCATGGATCACCGCCGCCAACCACGATCGATCGCGAGACCGACGCCCCGCCGGTCCGCATCGTCACCAGCCAATCACCCGGCGAGTATGAGACGGGCGTACGCCGGTGCCTGGACTACATCGCGGCCGGCGACATCTTCCAGGCCAATCTGGCCCACCGGTTTTCGATCGATCTTGGACCGCGCCAGCCATGGGCCATCTACGAACAGCTCCGGACGATCAACCCCTCCCCGTTCGCCGCCTATCTCGACTATGGTCCGTTCACGCTGATCAGCGCATCGCCGGAACGACTCGTCTCCCTGCGGGATCGATGCGTGGAGACGCGGCCGATCGCCGGCACCAGACCGAGAAGCCCCGACCGTCAACAGGAATTGGCCTTGCTTCAGGAGCTGCTCACCAACGAGAAGGAACGGGCCGAACATTTGATGCTGGTCGATCTGGAGCGAAACGACCTCGGCCGGGTGTGTGAATACGGCAGCATCAAAGTCGACGAACTGATGGTCACCGAACGCTACTCGCATGTCTCCCATCTGGTCAGTAATGTGACGGGGCGGTTGCACCCGCAGAAAGACTGGCTTGACCTCTTCCGGGCGGTCTTTCCCGGCGGAACCGTCACCGGAGTCCCCAAGGTCCGTTGCATGGAAATCATCGATGAACTGGAACCGGTCGGCCGCGGTCCCTACAGCGGTTCGATCGGGTATATCAGCTTTTCCGGCGACCTGGACCTCAACATCGTCATCCGAACGCTGATCGTCCAACACGGCATCGCGTCCCTCTACGTCGGCGCGGGCATCGTCGCCGACTCCGACCCCTCCCGTGAATATGCCGAAACCCTTCAAAAAGCCCAGGCGCTCCGAGAGGCCATTGAGCTCGCCTAGCCGGCGGGGTGTGGGCGCGACACGACCGGACACTCGGGCGAAGATCCCCGGTGTCGCCGGCATCGTCTCGATCAATGGGCGGCTCATCCCGGCCGCGGAAGCCACGGTCTCGATCTTCGACCGGGGGCTGCTCTACGGTGACGGAATTTTTGAAACGATCCGTGTCTATGACGGTCGCCTCTTTCAGTTCGACGAGCATCTGCGCCGGCTGAAACAGTCCGCCCGCGCCATCGGTCTTTCACTCCCCCGCCAGGTGGCCACGCTGCATCGACAGATGGAAGAACTCCTCACCGCCAATCGCCTGCGCCACGCGCTCCTTCGACTCACAATCACCCGAGGTATCGGGCCACCGGGGCTTGATCCTCCGGCACGAGTTCGGCCGACGCTCTTCATCTTTGCCCGGCCATTCAGCGGCTATCCGATCGCGCGGTATCGAGCCGGCATCACCGCCGTCATCGCCACGATCCGCAGGGCGCCTCCGTCGGCGACCCCGACGCATGCCAAAAGCCTCAATTACCTGGCCAATATTCTGGCAAAACGGGACGCCACGGAACGGGGCGCGGATGATGCGTTGTTACTGAACTCGACGGGCGATCTCTGCGAAGGCACGACCAGCAATCTCTTCTTCGTCACATCGGGCGCGCTGTACACCCCGGCCGCAACGACCGGGCTCCTCGAAGGCATTACCCGTCGGATCGTGCTCACACTCGCCCGCCGGAACGCGATCGCCATCCATGAAGGCGCATTCCCCCCCGCCGATCTGACCGCGGCCGACGAAGCGTTTCTGACCAACACCAGTTATGAGTTGATGCCGGTCGTGCGCGTCGATGGGCGGAAGATCGGGAACGGGACCCCCGGCCCCATCACGCGGCGGCTCCATCGCGCATTCGTCGCGCTGCGATAGCGTGTCATGCGCACCCCGCTGTCAGTCATGCGCCGGATCGATGTGGTGCTCGTGCGACCGCGACGGCCCGGCAACATCGGCGCCGCCGCGCGGGCGATGAAGAATGTCGGCGTCCGCCAACTCATCCTGGTCGATCCCTGTGATCATCTGGCTCCGGAAGCGCAGCAATTGGCCTACGGCGCGCAGGAACTGTTATCGC
>JBGPUQ010000014.1:0-12709 GCA_041491185.1 Nitrospiria bacterium
CCGGGCCCGCCGCCCCGCTTCCCAAACGTCATCATCTTCTCGCCGTTCGGACCGTAGACCACCACCTTGTGGCCGCCGGCATCGATGGCGTAGAGCCGTCCGTGCGGACTCAACGCGATGCCGGCCACCCGCGCGTAGTCGCCCGGTTGTCCGATTCGCCCGATCAATCGTCCGGATGGACTGAAGAGAAAGATGTCGTTCAGCACCGAATCGGCCACGTAGAGGCGGCCCTGGTCGTCCACCGCGACGCCGACCGGCGAGATCAGCCGCGCGCTTCCCGCCAGGTGAAAGACCTGGCGATAGTGCTTCGCCTGCAGATCGAAGAAATGCACCACCTGCAACCCCGTATCGGTCACATACAGATGGCCCCGTCCGTCCGAATAGACCCCCGTCGGCCTGATCAACGACACCGGCACTTCCTTCCCGGCGATCAGATTCACGATGCGCCCCAGGAACGACGGCTTCGACTCCACATCACCGGAACCCGTCAATTGACCGATCAATTTGATTCGCGGCGGATCGGGAGGCAGCGGCCAGAAGCGTTGCGTGACCAGCGGCGCCGACGGCGTCGCGCACCCCCATCCGGCGGCCGCCAGCCCCGCCATCAGGATCGCCGTTCGCCATAGCCGGGGAGATCGGGTTCTCATGACCATCTCCTCCACGCCTGCGGCGTTCGTCGATGGGCGTTTCGCCCCGCGGGGCGCTGTTCCGTCATCGTCACTCATCAATCCCGACCCATCTTATCACAATGAAAACGGTCGTGATAATCTCATATAGAGGTTATGCGACGTCGATGTGCTCGTTTCAGTCTGGTACGAGTACTGATATTGCGCGCTGAACTGAACCAGTCCCAACTGATAGCCGAGGTTGACATTCCCCAAAAACGTGGACTGGTTAATCCCGTTCTGAAACAAGACTTCTTGATATTTTGCCCCGAGGTGTGAACTGAGTCGGTGCCACGAACCCGGCGTCAACTGCAGCTCCGTAAAATACTGATTATAATTATTGTTCGGCTGGGTGGAGATATGCGTTGCACAACCCGCCGAGATGAGCACCATCCGCCAACCATAGGACGCATCCGTTCCAAGATCGGCATACTGGGAGTTGTCGCTCGTACCACTGGTCAGTATATCGCCGATACTCATATGGAGTGACAGACGATCGCCGCGAAGCAACAGCTCCTGGAAATAGGAGCTGTTCGCATCGAATCGGACGGCGTTCGTCCACTGCTCCTGCGACGCTTCGGATTGGCGGTTATAGGAGACGCTATAGGCGCCGGTTGTGGTCACGTATTGGGTTTTCGTATTCGTGGCTTGAAGCGACCAGTTTCCATTAAACGTGTTGTTGTTATCGGAAAGAGTGCGTTTTTCGATGCCCCCAGGCCCAGGCGATGTCCTCACGAACCGATCGCCGGATAGGATGGTGCCCCCATACATGAGACCACCGCTCGTGTTGATCCGCACCAGCTCCAGCATTTTAAAATAGCTGGCGGAAATCCCAGAATTATAGAAGACGGATTGCCTGGGCTGGGAACAGGAGGGAAATGGGCCGGACGATGGAAATGGCGTCGGGGTGTCCGGGATGCAGTCGGCTCCCCCCAGGGTATCGTTAAACCCGACCGTCTCTGTGACTAACGTGGTCAGATTCAACATCGGGCGATAGACCACGAGCCCGGTACCGGAAACCGAGAGCAGATTACTCTGACCCAGATCCAAATACAGGATACGCCCACTGCCGTTAATATCAAATTGCGGCGTCGGCCGGTAAGCAAATTGTAGTCCGGCGATGTGACGGTCGACCACGTCGCGCGCAAAGTCGTAGCCCGCGCTACTGTTCAGTTGCAACGACGGTCGATAATATACTGACGCGCCGGCCGTCGTCGCGGTGGCGATCCCTCCCGGTATTGATGGTGTCACGTGCGAAATCCCGGAGGCATAGCTGGCCCGAAGATTGCTTTTCAGCTCCGGCGACCACGTGCTATCAGCGGTCATACGCCCTGCCACATTCAAGTTGGTCCCTCCCCCGCTGACGCCCTGGGTCGAGTAGAATGACACATCCCAATTTAATTCCGTATTTTTGAACACATACCGGTAGGGATAGAGGTCGGATGCGCTGATGCTGCCGCCGAACAACCGGGTAGTATGAGGGCACGGCGGGGGCGGCGGGGGCGGCGGACACAGCGGGCAGGGCGGCGGGGGCGGCGGGGGAGTACAAGAGCCGGTATCAACCACGGTATAAAAAAGATTCACGCGCAATTCCGGCAGTTTCCATATGCGGGGAAGATTCCATGCCAGATTATAGGTTGTCGTCACTGATTTCGCGCTCCCGCCCTGTTCTCCGCTGAACTCGGTTGTGGTGCGTTGCGCGGTGAGCGAAATCGGGGCATATCGTGGCAGCAGATCCGCCGACCCGTAGTAATCAAGAACCTGCCGATTCTCGCCGCCGACCCCAGAGACCCCGTCGTGGTTGATATCATTGTTGACAAAGCTGAAATGCAGCGTGTATCGCCCCAGGGCTTCACGGATCAATTCGCCGCTGCTGCCGACCTGCACGGTTTCCTGCAACGAACTGAACGTCGAATCTGACTCGCCCGACCGGCTCTTGGTGAGCGTATAGTTGAGATCAACTTCCCCATGCAGATTTAACAACCGCGCGTCCGCCGGCCCCGACGGAAAGAGCGCATAGAGAAAAACCACACCCAGCCCTATAAGCCATTCCTGCCCCACATGGCGCCAGCGGATCCTGTGCCGTCCTCTTCGCTCAATGGCCGCCATGAGCTGATCGTCTGTTTTCCCCACCCTCTCACCATGTGCATGCTCGAACTGAGAGGAGGCTGATGAACGGTCCTGCCATCAACCGAAACGAGCACGGACTACGGAGCGGGCGACGGCGGCGACAAACTCGTGATCTTCGCCTGTGAACTGATCGTCGTCATCCATTCCTGGTAGCGCTCCCGCTGTTTTGCCTCCATCAATTCCCGGCGGAACAACTCTTTATTGAGTTCCTCGAATGTTTGTTGCCGGCCGGGCCGTTTCTCTTCCACCCGCGCGAGATAAAACCCGTAAATTGTTCTGACCGGATCGGTGAACGCTCCGGGCTTGAGCGGTTCGACGGCATCTTCGACCTCGCCCACCCCCAACTGGCCGTGGTGAATGAGTCCGGTGTCGCCCCCGCGGTCGCGTGTTTCCCGATCGCCGGAATATTGCCTCACGATGTCGGCGAAATCCTCCCCTTTCTGCGCACGGCGGCGCAGCTCGATCGCTCGCTGCCGCTCCTGCTCCCACACGTCCGGCGTGGCCGACGGATCCACGGGAAGGAGCAAGATTTTGAGCCGGTATTGCATGGGGATCATGAACTTTTCATGGTGATCACGAAAATAGGCGGCCATATCTGCGTCGGTCACCGTCACTTTTTTCGTCACTTCTCGGTCCACGACTTCCTGGATGAGCATCGTCCGCTCAATCCGCTGCCTGAACTGTGCCAACGTCAGGCCCCGCTGTTTCAATTTCTCTTGAAATTTTCCTTCTGAAGAAAACAGGGCCCGTTGCCGGGCGATCTCCGCATCGATCTTCTTCCGGTCAACCTTGATCCCCAGGCGATTGGCCTCCTGAACCACGAGTTCGTCTCTGATCAATTGATCCAGCAGCTCGAATGCCCGCTGCCGAAGATGCCCCGGCGAAATGGTCCCGTGGCTCGTGATGTTGGGAATCCGCTCGAACAGGGTCTTCTCCAGCTCATCGTATGTAATCTTGACCCCATTGATCTCGGCGACGACGGTCGTGCGCGTCATCACGGGTTTTTTGGAGGTCTCCACAGCAGCATCCGGAGATGCGGGTTCGGCCGCCATGGCACCGGCCGCCATTAGCGCGAGGGTGCCACAGATCATGACCCGGAGATATCGCCGTCGACACCGATGACCCCGCGGTGGTACGTACAATGCCCTCACCGTTCCATTCCCATCTTCCCTTGGCAGATCACTCACTGGTAAATACACGACTCCTCCACCCGTCAATGATTCCTGAGGACGACTGATTGCTGGCGATAGCGCCGGGCCTCTTCCGGCCGGCCCGTCTCTTCCGCCACCAGCGCCAACGCTTCCGCTGCCTCCCACAGGGTCGGCTTATAGCGAAGCGCCTCACGAAAATAGCCCTCCGCCGTCAAGAATTGACGTTCTCTCAGAGCGATTAACCCTAAATTATACAGGGTTTGAAAATCACTGTAAAGCGATTGATATTGCTTATATGCGGCCCGACTCGTCGAAAGATCGCCAAGCTGGTACGCCGTCACACCCCGATAGAGTACCAGCTCCGGGTGTGAGGGATCCCATTGCAAACCCTTCTCGATCACCGCCATCGCTTCCGCCCACTGATGCCGATCCATGAAGAGCCAGGCATCCCGATGGTAGGCCTCCGCCACCACCGGGCGTATGGCCCCGACCATGAGCCAGCCGACGGCCAGGAACGCCACGGTGCCGATTGTCCTTCGTACCCCGCCGCTCAGGAGCCATCGTGGCCACCATTCAATGAGGCGATGGGAAAAGGCAGGGTGAAGGGTGAAGGGTACGGGGTAAAGTGTAAAGGGAGAAGGCAACATGACAGATCGCTGTAGATCCATTGCGAGCACTGTGCCGATGGCCAGCCAGAAGAGCAACGCGGCCACCGGCTGATTCAGGGGAAAGTCAACGGCGGCATGGGTCAGCAGTGCGGCCATTCCGGCCAAAACACCACAAAGCAAGGGAAAAGGGTAAGGGGTAAAGAGTAACGGAGAAGAACATTTGCGCAAAAGACGCCAGCCATAGAAAAAGCAAAGGCAGACAAGACCAACGAACAGGCCCAGCCCGACCAGGCCGTTCTCTGCCGCCAGTTGGAGATAATCATTATGGGCCTGCCCCGCCTCGTTATAACTCGGTTCGCTGGCTGGATAGGTGGAAGCCGGGTCTTGCAGCTTTTCAAACACCAGCGCCCGATAGGGTTGATATTGCGCCCCGAATGTCCCGGTCCCGATCCCGATAATCGGATGGGCGGCGATCATCTCACGCGCCGTCTGCCAGATCAATAGGCGCCCTTTCACGCTGGGATCCTCCCAGGACAACCGGGAGAGTTTCTCCCATTCCTGCGCCAACGCCGCGCCCTCCAATCGTCGGCCGGGAAACACATCGGGAAGAAGCCAGCCAATCATCAAGAACAGCAGGAGCCCGATCCCGCCATATTTGATTCCAATCATCAGCATGCGCTTCAACGGCCAAGACATCCAGCGCCCCCACAGCAGCCACAGGACGACGAACCCGCTGATCCCCGCGACGAATCCCCCTTTGCTCCGGGAGAGGAGAAGCGCGACGGCAGCGACACCTGCGCAACCCCACAGAGCAAGCGTCCACATTCGACCCCAAACAAATTGACGGGCAAACCCGCCGGAAACCGCCAACACCACAATGATCGGCAAAAGAAACGCCAGCACCGCGGCGACGTAGTTCGGATTGCCGATCGTCGAATAGATCTCCGTTTTCACCAGCGGTTGGGTCAGCGGGATGAGCCGGAGCCCTTGCGTATAATTGAAGCCGAAATATTGGGCGACGGCAATCAACGCGACGGCGCCGCCGAGCATGGCCACCCCGCTCCACAGCCGCACGATCTCTTTGCCGCCCTTCAGCAACAACGGCACCAACACCGCCACCAACAGGAGATGAAATGAAAATGCTTGAGAACGAACGACCTGCAACCGATACGGCGAGACAAGAAGCGACACCCATCCCCACCCCCACAGCGCGACCACCGCCCAGACCATGGGCCCCCACGGCAACCCAACCCTCCGCCGGCGCACCCAGCCCCAGAAGACCACCGTCCCCAACAACAGCGTGCCGATCTTCAACACCGCTTCTTTAGGCGTATTGAACGATTCATACGTCCGCCAGGTAAAGCAGACCATCACGCCGCTGACCAACCCGATCAGCAAAAAAAGCGAGAACTGATCGGACCGTTGAATCCATCGAGACACACTGGAAAAAATGAGGGGGCCCATCCGCCTGAAGCGGACGGCCCCCTCACTACCATCCATCATTCCTCGTTTATTTCTGATGACAACTCAGACAGATGGCACTCCCCTGATTGGGCGCGTGCGACCAGAAAACACCATTGGTCACACCAGCCACCACCGCCGCGCCGCCGGACGGCAGCCCGGGGTTTGCTGCAGTTGCATCGAACACCCCAGTATCTCTGACATTGCTCGGCAGCCGCAGGAACAGCGTTCGCGGCGTATGGGGATTGTGACAGGACGCGCACTCAATATAGGCATTGGTCGCAACCCCGCTGGAGACTGTTAATCCGGTTGAGGTATAGGCCCGGATTCGGTCCCGCTTGTCCACGGGAAGAATCCCCGTGTCGGCACCACCTAAAGCACCTAAGTCCCTTTTGAGATAAAGCAACTTGCCATTTGTTTCGGCCTGCGACCCGTTGATCATTTCGGTAAATTGCGGATCAGTCGTCGGGATCTCAAAACTGATCGCGTGGTCGTCCGACAAGTCGGTGGTCAGATTCGGAAACGGCGCCGATCCGCTATCGAACAACGTATCGTTGGTATAGAGTGACCCACCGAACGGATCACCCTTCGACCCTGTTCGGAGTGCCGAGGTAAACGTGTGGTTTGTCACATCGACGTTGGTCCCGGTAAAACCGCCGAACAGCGCATCGGCAATATCATGTTGGCCCGGGAGTGCTGTCCCACCAGGCGCCTGCGTCGTGTTACCGATCTGATAACCGCCCGACCCCTGGAGGTTGATCAGCGCATCAAACGCAATCGTGCCGTCATGACACGAAAGGCAGGCCAACGACACCCCTTTGATCTTCCCGGCGTTCAGCGAGGCTGCCGACGACGCCTCAAAATGCGGGCTGGTCAGATCGGCATAGGTGGTATAGGCGGTGCCGGAATTGATCTTGCGATTCCACAACGGTGCCATCCCATTCGGAAGCAAGGAGGCATAGCCTGCGCCGTGCGGCGTGTGGCAGTAGACGCAGACTTCATTGGAGCCGGCCGTCGTTGTTCCAAAGCCGACATTGGTATTGGCTGACAGATTGTGTTTCGTGGTCGAGACGTTTTCAGCCGGGAAATGGTCTGCATAGGAGAGACCGCTCGATCCCAACCACAGGATCACCCCTCCCAACACCCCAATCACCGTCGCCGTACATTGCTGTGTAAGCCTCTGCATGATGTTACTCCTCCCTTCTCGTGTGTTTACGTTCATGTTCCTTGCTTGTCCTTCATTCCGTGAGGTGGTTCTCCTCAATCCCCATCTTGTCTTCTGCGCACGTTTCCTATTTCAGCGAAGACGCGGCCGGCTCCGTCGATCCAACAGGGAGATCCGATCCTGCCGCCTTCCCTGTCACGTTTTCACTTTTCGAAGCGTTTGACTCTGTGACCGAACTCGGTCCTGGTCCCGACTCATCGGTGCCGGATTTCGCGAGGTATTGGAAAATGTGCACCTTCTTATTATATTGATCGGCCACATAAATTCGATCTTTGCCATCGATGGCCAGACCGGCCGCCAGCCAGAATTCTCCCGGGCCGGTCCCCATCCGCCCAAAAAATAAGAGCAAGCGACCGTCTTGATCGAAGATCTGGACATTGTTAAACGCGGCATCGCTGACATAGATATGGCCTTCGCTGTCGATGCCGATGCCTTTCGGTTTTGAAAACCGGCCCAGCGCTGTTCCAGCCCCACCAAACTTTCGGATAAATTTTCCGTCGGCGTCAAAGAGCTGCACTCGAAAATTAAAGCTGTCCATGATGGCGACGATCCCCGATTTCCCGACCGCAATATTGGTGGGAAAGTTAAATTGCCCGTCTTCCGTTCCGCGGCTACCGAATTCAAATAGAAAATTCCCTTCTGTATCAAAGACAGAGATCTTATGCTTTTTCGTATCCACGATATAAATCCGGCCCAGCGTTTCATTCACCGCGATCCCGATCGGCTGCTCGAATCTCCCACGCTCGCCGATCCCCAGCAGAAAATTGCCCTCATGGTCGTATACCACCGCGCGGTTTTGAAAACTATCCGTCACGTAAATCCGTCCCTTGGAATCGGTCGCCACGCCAAGCGGCTTCGAGAGCACACCGGGGCCGGACATGCCCAAGAGCGAAAACTCCCCCTTTTTCGAGTCCAGAATCATCACCTTGCCCCACGCGCTATCGGCCACGAGAAGACGCCCATCGGAGTCGACCGCCACACCGTAGGGTTTACCCATTCTCGCCTTCGGCTCCGCGCCCAATATAACATCCGCAATCCAGCGCCAAATCGACACCTTCTCGACATCGACTTGAGACGAGATACTGCCCAGATATTTGATTCTCGGCGGATCGGGAGGGTTGGGCCACACCAGCGCATCAGGGGGTTTGGCCGATGCACACCCGATAAGCATCCCCCCGACCACCAACATCGGCAGGACAATACGCCACCGACCGTGCATCCTGTAGTTTCCTTGGACCACTCTGCGCTCAGTTCCAACTGGCTCCAATGCTCCTATTTTTGGTGGCAGGTGAGACATAACGCACTATTCCGATTCGAGGCCCGAAGAAACGGATCCCGTCCCTCGATGTTCTTTTCATCCGGATTGTGAGGATCATGGCATGATGCGCACTGAACTTTATCGCCCGCAAATGTCTGCACCCCGTTGAAAAACTCCCGGCCTCCATCGGCTTTGGTCACCAGCGGCTGGTTAAACCCCGGATCCTGGGCAAATGACGGGAACGACATTGAGATCGGATGGTCATCCCGCATGTCCTGAGTCAAGTAGCGGATGGTCGCATCGTGCGCGCCGCCGATGCCGCCATAGGCCCCGGTGAGTCGATTATGACATTTCCCGCAGGTATCGCTGCCAACAGAGCCTTCTGCATCCATCCGATAATGGGTGCCGGCATCGCTCCATTGGTGAAATTTCGGCGTATTGATCACGGCATCAACCGCGACGGTCCCATCATGACAGGAGAGACAGGCCAGCGAAATGCCATCCGGCCCATGCTCTGCCTTGGAGTCAAGATGTACGCTGTCGTACACTTTATACTCGGCAATGTTACCATTCTGACCGGGGAGTTGGCGATTCCACATCGGTGCGACGGTGCTCCCATTGTGCGGCGTATGGCAGTAAATGCAGGCCTCCCGGTAATCGTTGAAGGTCGCGCCGGTCATGGGACCCGTTGGAGTGCCATACCCGCGCATGTTAAAAAAACTCAGATCGTGGCGAGAACCCAGGATGGAATTGCCTCTGGCGGAGACGGCCATCAATACCACCCCCGCGCAGACGACAAGGGTGATAACATGTACCGTGGTACGGGGATGACGTGCCATCCGCCCCATGGACACTCCTCCTCACAAGGTAAAAAGCGCAACCGATTGTTCACAAGTATAACTCCCCGTATAATCTTGTCAAGGCGGGACTCCACCTATCTGAACACCTGGATTGCTGGCGTGCGTGGAGATGACGTTCGATGGGAAATACCTCTCCTTTTTCAGTATAAAGGCCCCCAACTTTTATCAGTTTCGCAAAATGAAGTCAAGCAAAAAACTTAGAATCCCCAGAAAATCTCCAGACACTTCACGTCCCACATCATTGTGGGATATATTCGACACTCTCCCTATCGCCTTGGCATCAAAGAACCAGTCACTCAAAAAACAGGCCATTACCATTGATAGAACTGTACTTTTAGCCCCTTAACTGTCCGCTACGATCTGGCCGAAGTTCAACAACGCCACCTTTTTGCCCCAACCAGATGGTTCCGGTACTGGCCGGGGCGATTGCGTACACATCATCACCCAAGAGCCCGTCAGCCGCCGTCCAGCTCATCCATTGCCGACCGGCTGGACCATTTGGATCAAATCGGGAAAGCCCGTGGTTTGTTCCTAACCAGAGAACCCCTTGGTCATCAATTTCAACGGCATAGACAACATTGCCGGCCAATCCATCACTTTTTGCATAGTTCCGCCACTGCCCAGAGGACGCCTTTGAATCAAATCGGCTCAACCCGCCACCCCATGTGCCAATCCATTTCACCCCGGCGCGATCAATGGCCATCGAAAATACATAATTTTCATTGTATGTCTCGTTCCCCTTCTCATCCAGCACGCTGAGATCATGCCGGGTAGAGTACCCTCCGGTCATCCCCGCCTCGCCGGCCTGCAGGCGAGGGCGGGCGGCAGGCAGGGTCCCCATCCCGGTATTTTTGCTCCGTTTCAGCGCCAGCGCATTCGGAGCGCCCAGTCCATCGTCATGGCGCCAGGTGCGCCATTGTCGACCCGCCGGCGCAGCGGGATCAAACCGGCTCACGCCCGCCTCCGTTCCGAACCAGACCGATTGGTCCTGATCGACGGCCACGGTGTAGACCCATTTGTTGGCCAATCCGTCAACCTCATTAAAGTTGGTGAACTTTTTCTCCTCTTTGGCGCGCGGATCGTATCGACTCACCCCATCCCAGGTGCCGATCCACATCACTCCGTCAGCCGCATAGGCGATATCATAGACCCAAAAATCGGCCAACCCATGAACCGGCAGATAATTTTTCCATTGGTCTCCGGCCGGGCGGGAACGATCAAACCTCGCCAGCCCCCCGTTGTTGGTCCCAAACCACACCACACCGTTGGGATCGACGTTGATGGTAAAAATATAGTCGCTCGTCAATTTATTTCCGCTACTGGCTCGAGTCACGGTTTGGATGAGATTCCCCGTCGCGTGATCGATGGCCAAGATGCCGCGTGAGGTTCCCACCCACAACGTGTTTCCATCTTGCTTCAGCGCCCGAACATAGGTCGCAGGACCGGTGTCGGATGAAGCGTACACTGCATAATGGGGCAACCGAGAAGCCGCCTCATGAACCTCCAGCCGCGGAGGTGGCGTGGAAGAACTTTGATTACACCCCCACCCCCAAAGACACCAGACCGCCAACCAGACAACCGGAACAGTCCATCGCCCGGGCGTTGGAAAAAGCTGTTGCGGCTTCCGTTGTCTGCAGTTCACGGACGCCACTTTAAGAAATTCATCCGAGTCAAGTCAATACCAATACGTCACATCTCTTTCCCACAGGCCCCCAGGCCCCATTGACAAATTTTTCCGCCTATGTTACGAACGTCAGGGCGTTTTTGCTTCCGGAGAGATGGCACCCACGCATTGCAGGAAGAGAGGGTCAGACTTCGATCCATGAGGAATCTGCTGCTGACGTTGGGGCTCATCACCGGGCTGACCGTGATGCTGTCCGCCGGCTCCACCATCGCCGGCTTCTATGCCGATATGGTGCTGAACAGCAAAGCGGAGAAGCGGGGGATGCCTCCAGTCGTTTTTCCCCATTGGTTACATCGCATTGAGTTTAAGTGCAAGGTCTGTCACCCCGCGATTTTCGAGATGCGATCCGGCTCCAATGATATCGATATGAACAAGATCATCAACGGGCAGTTTTGCGGAAAGTGCCACAACGGCACGATCTCGTGGAAGCCGGTCCAGTGCGCGCGTTGCCACTCCGGCCAACCGGGGCTGACAACCGGCCCCTTGCAAGGGGTAAGATAACCCCGATGGCGCCCATGGCCAACCGCCGAACTCTTCTTCCCCTCCTGGGATCGATCGTATTGATCGCCGCCGTTCTCTATTCCTGTACCTTCTTCCAACAACAACCCGCGGCGCCGGCCAAACCGGCGCAGACCACCACCCTCCCCGCCCCACCCGTCACGTCGTCGGTCGGCCAGGGACAGCTCGATGAGTACGAAGATCCCACCACGCTGCCCGAACCCGGTCCCCCCTATGCCAGGGACAACCGCGATCCGAACGTCATCATGAAGAGCTTTCCGATCGATTCGGAGGGCAACATCGATTGGGTCAAAGCCTTCAAGGACAAAGTCGTCCACCCGCATGAATCGCTGGATCTCAGCAAACCGCCGATGCCTCCATTCAATTTTGACATCGAAATTCCGGCGGTTGGCGCCATGCCGAACGTCATCTTCCCCCATTTTCCTCACACCTTCTGGCTCGATTGCGGGAACTGCCACCCCAGCATCTTCGTCATGAAGCGGGGGGCCAATCCCATCTCCATGGTCAAGATCGTCAACGGCGAGTTTTGCGGCCGCTGCCACGGACGCGTGGCCTTCCCGATTTCCAACTGCACCCGCTGCCACGTCAAACCGAAATCGTGATCGAGATCGAGATGGATTCTTGGCCCGTCACCGAGTAGAATCACCCCCACGGTGACACTCTCAATATGATGACCGTCCACCTGGCCAGCAATTTCTTTCAGATCATCTTGGATCGCGCCTCACACGGCAGCCGTCGGCTGTCGGCGCATTTTCAGATTTTTGTTCTCCTCTCCTTCTGTCTCTTCGTCATCCCGCTTGCCGCCTGCAATCGTGGCGCCCTCACGTCCAGACCGGAAATCGTCAAGCCCACAACCTCTTCAGGCCCCATTGCGTGGAGACATTTCACCACCAGCAACGATCCCGTCAAGACGATTACGATGGACGGCAATACGCTGTGGATGGGAACCTCCAAAGGCGTCATCCGTTTTGATACCGGCAGCGGTGAATATGAGACCTACAGCCCCGCGAGCACCGGCGGAGGATTCGTCAGCAAGGGGATTTATGTGATTGCCATCGATCCGAAAGGTGATAAATGGGTGGGAACCTATGGCGGAGGGCTCTCACGATTTGACGGGAAAACCTGGCAGCATTATTCCAGCGCCGACG
>JBGPUQ010000015.1:0-12487 GCA_041491185.1 Nitrospiria bacterium
ACGAGCGGACCGGGATGGATGGTGGGCACCTTGGCGCCCAGCAGTTTTCTGGCGATATGCTCGAGCGCCTCTTCCTCAGGGACAATGCGCCCTTCGATGTGGGCATAGCCAGGATCCGGCAACACCACACCCATCATCGCTGCGGCGGGCGGCAAAAAAGCTTCCGGCCCTGGAAGTACCCGATAGACTTCTTCTGCAGACACGATTCCGCTCCCCTCTAGCCCACAGGTTCCATCTCGTGGTCAGCGATGGACACCCACTCCACCATATTATTATTTACACCTACATATGACATTTAGAAAAAGACGGGGAAAAACCGATTCTCCCTTGAAAATCAGTATGTGCCAGTATAGCAACCACCTTCTCGGACTGTCAAGAAAAAACTCCTCACAATCCTCCAGAAAATTACCCGGTTTCTTCAGTCAACACAGGATTGACGATCGGCCGGCAAATCGGGCCAACCCGCCTACAGCTCCCGGCGTCCCTGAAGTGCCCTGGCCATCGTCACTTCATCCGTAAATTCAAGATCAACCCCCACAGGCACCCCACAGGCAATACGACTGACTTTCACGCCCAGCGGCTTGAGTTGACCGACCAGATAGAGTGCCGTCGCCTCTCCTTCGATTGTGGGGTTGGTGGCAAGAATCACCTCCTGCACGCCACCCTGCTTGACGCGATCGACCAACTCCCCGGCCTTGATGTGGGAAGGGTTCACCCCATCCAAAGGGGAAAGCGCACCCATCAAGACGTGATAAACACCTGAATATTCAAGGCTTTTTTCGATTACCTGCACCGTGCTTGGTTCCTCAACCACCATGATCTGGCTCCGATCCCGCTTTGGATTCCGACAAATCGTGCAGGTTCCGGCCGAGGTGTCGCCCGCGGCGGGCTGTTCGGCAATATTATGACATTGCGGGCAAAAACTCAGCCGTTCCCGAACGGTCAGGATCGCCTCGCCTAATTGCGTGATCACCTCCGGGGGTTGTTTCAGCAAAAAGAACGCGTACCGTTGAGCCGTTTTCGACCCCACCCCCGGCAAACAACAAAACGCCTCAATTAATTTGGAGAAAACACCTTTTGGCTCTATCACACGTCACCCGTGGTCGTCAGCATGCCGAGTTGCAACCCTTCAGGACGACCCCTTGGGAAGGCTTTGAGGCGACCGCGGCGCAGGCGGACGGGCAGAGGTCCCTGCGGATGGTGGCAAAACGGGCAATGGGGGCACAACAACGCTGCCATCGAACAAATCCAACACGGTATGGATCAATGGTTCTAACGGGAGCTCAGTCGATGGCGATCCCGCACCCATCGTCACCGCCCCGGCGGCGGCAGCACCGGATAATTCCGCTCCTGTTCCCTTCGTCACCACAATTTTCACCCGAAGCGATCGCCGAAACTGTTGGGCCGCGGCCGACACCAGAAATTCCTGATTGGCCGCTTTTTTCATCATCTCCGCCATGAACGCCGAGCGCTCGGGATAGCCAAGCACGAGTTCCCGCTCGGTCACTTCGAGCAGCTGACCACCCTCAAGATAGGTGGCCAGATTGGGTTTTTGCTGTTTGATCGCATGGACCAGGGTTCGCCATTCGGCTTGCTCATCGGTCCCGGTTGATGGTGTGGCGATCGGCTCGGAGGCCGGCCCCGATGGCGCGTGAACCGTCGATTGAGGCGGGACTCGCGTCTCCTCCACCGCGACGCGCGGTTGGCCGCCCGGCGCAACCGGAGAGGACACGGGCTGTGTTGGTGTGTCGGGTGTCACCCCCAGTCGCCGTTCAAGCGCGGCCGCTTTTTCAAGCAACACGGCAAACGATTCCAGCGCCGGCAATTGCGTCGATCGCACGACGCCCATTTCAACGGTAAAGACCGGATCAAGGCTGCCCCGCAACTCCTCAACCACCCGCCCCCAGAGCAGGAAGAGACGCTGCAGTTCTTCCGGTTCGAACCGTGATGACAATTGTTCAACCGTGAGCCGATCCTCTTCGGAAAGGTCGAGGATCTCGGCGGGTGCGTCACCCTTCGCCCCCGAGGTGGTACAGAGCTTTGCCACGGTGAGGTGGCGCAACCATTCCAGAATCATCCCGCAGAATTGTCGCAGATCCTGGCCTTGCTCAACCACCTGCCGAACCGCCCGCAGACCGGCCGGGGCGTCGCGCCGCGCCAGCGCCTCAAACAGCGGGGCCATCTGCCCGCGATCGATCACTCCCAAGAGTTGCCGCAGTTCCTCCTCGGAGATCGATGGCCCGCCATACGCCACCGCTTGGTCGAGGAGACTCAGCGCATCGCGTAGACTGCCATCGGCCGCCTGCGCGATCATCCCGATACCCGTGGACGAAAAGGTAAATTGTTCGCTCTGCGCGATGGCCGTCACACGCTCCGCAATCTCCCGGCGGCTCAGCCGCCGAAAGACAAACTGCTGACAGCGCGACTGAATGGTCGCCGGCACCTTGTGAATCTCCGTCGTGGCAAAGACAAAGAGCACATGCGGCGGCGGCTCCTCCAACGTCTTGAGCAGCGCATTGAACGCTTCGTTCGTCAACATGTGCACTTCATCAATAATATAGACTCGGCGGCGCCCCTTGACCGGCGCATATCTGATATTTTCCCGCAGTTCCCGAATCTCGTTGACGCCCCGATTCGACGCCCCGTCGATTTCCATCACATCGATGGAGATCCCCTGCGTGATCTCCCGGCAGGGCTCACACTCCTGGCAGGGGGTCGGCGTCAGGCCTGCGGTGGCCTGGCAGTTGAGCGCTTTGGCCAGGATTCGCGCCATGGTGGTCTTGCCAACACCGCGTGGACCGGAGAAGAGATAGGCCTGCGCGATGCGACCGGCCGTGATCGCATTCGTGAGCGTGCGCGCCACATGCCGTTGTCCCGCGACGTCATCAAACTGCTGGGGACGCCATTTTCTGGCCAACACCACGTAATTGCTCATGGGACCCTCATAGTGGTACTGAAAATCGGATGTAACTTCTCACATCCGTTCGAAGTAAAGTGAGAAGACCAGGCGACCTGCGGCACCCGGACGCGCATGCGTACCGTTGCTTCCTTCCGGACCTGGCGGGGTTCGGCACCGTTCCGTCGCACAGGGCCCGGTCTTCTCAGATTTCGTCATGCCGCATCAGCGGGATTCCACCGATACCATGAACTCACGACATCCCCCAGGCAGGGACTGTTCGCCTCTCGGCTCACCTCCCTGACCTTGACGCACGTTACTCCTGAGGCAGGGATTGTTCGGCTCTCGCCTCACCTCCCTAGGGTAAGGCGTCGGCCGCCCAGCCATTTCACCCATAACTCGTGTTACCCGGGAGGCAGGGACTGTTCGCCTCTCGGCTCACCTCCCTAGGGTGGGATGCCGACCGCCCAGAGGGCTCCCGTCGGCATCCGTTATTGATATTCCTCTCCGTGGAAGCTCTCAACCACAAGAGCTTCCACGGAGAGGCAGGGATTCGAACCCTGGGTACCCTTGCGGGTACTCGTGCTTTCCAGGCACGCCAGTTCAGCCGCTCCTGCACCTCTCCCTACCAAGCTCGCTGGGCCCCGCGGTAGCGGGGATAAGTTTTTCTTGACCCCTCCCGCATACCGCCGACTATACCCGACCACTTCTCATCTGGCGGAGAGAGAGGGATTTGAACCCCCGGTGGAGTTACCCCCACACCTGCTTTCGAGGCAGGCGCCTTCAGCCGCTCGGCCATCTCTCCCTTCCAAACTTGTTGAGCGCTGCGGTAGCAGCGATACGCCTTTCTTTGTCCCTCTCGAATACGTCCCGCTATATTCGACAAACCATCACTTCTTTCAACTTTCAACTCAAGCTCGCTGAGCGCTGCGGTAGCAGCGATACGCCTTTCTGCCCCCCTCCTGTCCACAACAGCCTAGATCTCGACCACCTCTGCCTTGTCCCCTAATCTACGCTTGCTACGACGCTGCGTAAAAAATTCCGTCAGGATTTGGCCGCACTCCGCCTCCAGCGCCCCGCTGGTCACTTCGATCCGGTGATTCAATCGCGGGTCTCGAACCAGATCCACGATCGATCCGCAGGCCCCAGCCTTTGGATCGCGGCAGCCGAAGGCCAGTCGGTCGATCCGGGCCAGCACCATGGCTCCCGCACACATGGCACAGGGCTCCAGGGTTACATACAATGTGCAGCCCGTCAGCCGCCAACGACCCAGCGCCAGCGATGCGCAACGCAGGGCCAAAATTTCTGCGTGCGCGGTCGGATCCTGCAATCCTTCCCGACCATTATGGGCACGCGCGATGATCATACCATCATGGACCACCACGGCCCCCACCGGCACCTCCCCCCGCGCCATCGCCAGACGAGCCTCCTGCAGCGCCGCTTGCATCATGACCGCATCCACCTCTTGCATCACACCATTCCTTGCAGAGTCTTCAACAGGTCTCACAGACCATGCTACACCACGTGATCATCATTTCCGATGGCCCGATCAATCGCTCCACTCCTCGACGATAATCGAGATCCACTCAGCACCGATCACCACACGAAAGTAGAGTGCAGTTTATGGAATCCACGTGATTGATGTCAAGGATTGGCTCCGCCGCTTAGAGCGGGACGGTCGCGACAAAATCAATAAATTGATCGACGATCTGGGGATCAAACTGGGGCCCGGCATTTCGTCGGAGTTCGGCAACGGCTTCTTCCTGGGTCAGGCGCCGGTACGGGCGGACCGACATCATGGCCCAGTAGGCCGAGACAACGGCCAGGACTCTGGCCAAATAGGGAATCTGCTCACCCTGCAGTCCATCAGGATACCCGCTTCCGTCATACCGCTCGTGATGGTAAACCACTGCGGGGATCACGTTCTCCAAGTAGGGCACCTTGCTGAGCAAGGTCTCGGCAAACTCCGGATGGGATTGGATGGTTTTTCGCTCCTCCTCGTTCAAGGGTCCCAGCTTGTTGAGAATGCGGTCCGGGATGGCGATTGTCCCGATGTTGTGAAGCAGCGCGGCAATCATCAGACTTTCTTTGACGGACGATTCGATCGATAACTTCTCGGCAAATGCGGTCGCCAGCTTGGCGACCGCTTCAGAGTGGCCACGCAGATACGGACTCTTTGCATCGATCGCCATCGCCAGATCGTAGACCACCTTGAGATCCTTGGTCAGCAACAGGTCGGTCACCTGCCGATGATCCTTCTCAATCCGTGCCTTGAGACTCTCCCGGTAGGCAAACACGGTGTTGCGGCCGGCTTGCTTGGCAAAATAGAGCGCCTGATCGGCCGTCTGGATCAGTCCCGGACGGATGGTTGCATCGTGCGGGAATGTCGCCACACCGATGCTGACGGAAAGCATCGTTTTGACCCCGCCTTGGACTTCAAACCCCACCTGGAAAATTCGCGCTCGGATCCGTTCCGCCACCGCGAAACCGCCTTTCGCGTCGGTTTCCGGAAGAATCACGGCAAATTCCTCGCCCCCGTACCGGGCGGGCAAATCGATCTGCTGTCGGATCTGCTCCGTTACCAACCGCCCGATGGTCCGGAGCACATCGTCGCCAACCGGATGACCATAGGTATCGTTGAACCCCTTGAAATGGTCAATATCCAGCATCAGCAGCGAACACTCGTGGCCGTACCGCTGAGATCGGATGAGTTCCTCCTCGAGTCGACGCTGAAACTCCCGGTGGTTGAAGAGCCCGGTCAGGTGGTCCGTGCTGGCTTGGCGCTGCGCCTCTTCGACAAAGCGCACATTTTCCGTCGCCGTCACCACATGGGACGCCAACGTGGCCAGCAACCGTCCATCTTCCTCTTCATACATCCGCCGTCCAGACGGATTGCCGACAAAAAGAATTCCGACCACCTCTTCTTCGCGACGCAGGGCCAGCGTGAGACCGCTCACAACCTCGGGATGGTGCGCCGGCGTGCTGGTCCCGTATTGCCCCATATCGATGTCGTCGAGCCGTACCACCCCGTGTGATTGCAGCGCCAGACTCCAGAGTCCCTGATCCGCCAATCGCGCGTTCAACCCGTCCCCCTTGATCTGAAGCTGATGGGTCGCCCACAGTTCGACGTCCTCTCTCCCCTGACGGGCGAAGATCGCGATTCCGCACTCCGAATCGGTCAATTCGCAGGCCCCATCGATGAACACTTGCGCCAGGGAGGAGAGTTTGAGCTCGCGCGTGACCGCAACCGACCACTCCTGCAATCGCTGGAGCCGCCGCTGGGAAATTTTCAGTTGCTGCTGCATGCGATGCCGCGCCAAAACCTTGTCGACCACCGTGGGCAACGCAGTCAGATAATTTTTGCTCTTCACCACGTAGTCATAGGCGCCGGCCTTCATCGCCTCGACGGCAATCGTCTCGTCCCCCTGGCCCGTCACCATGATGACCGGCGTCCGGCACCCTTGCTCGCTGAGCTTGGCCAAAATCTGAAGGCCGGTCATCCGTGGGAGGCTATGGTCGAGCAAGATGACCGAAAACGCTTGCTGCCGGACCGCCGAGAGGCATGTCTCCCCGTCGCCGACGACCGTCACAGTGATGGTCGGATCATAACGGCGAAAGGCCCGCTGCACGAGGGTTTGCTGATCCACATTATCTTCAACCAGCAACAGGGCGGTGGAGGCACCCGTCGGGGCGGTCATCCCGAGGCCGTGGCCACGTGAGGCAACTGGTTGGTGAGTAGCCAGTACAGTTCGAGCTCCCGGACTCGGTCTGAGAATTCCTCGAATTTCACGGGCTTCGTGATAAAACTATTGGCGCCGGCCTCATAGCATTTTTTGATTTCCTCTTCCCGGCCGGACGTCGTCAACATCACCACCGGAATCACTTTGAGGACCGGATCCTGTTTGATTTTCTCCAGCACTTCGAACCCGTTATACTTCGGCAGTTTCAAATCCAAGAGCACAAGCCCCGGTGTCGGCGCTTTCTGGCTGTCAGCATACGCGTTTTGATGGAACAGAAAATCGAGCGCCGCCTGCCCATCCTTCACCCAGTGAATCGTGTTCTTCATCTTGCCCTGCTTGAGAGCCCGCATGGTCAGCATGGCGTGATCCGGATTGTCTTCGACCAGCAGAATATTAATTGGCATCTCCATGGTTCATGTGACTCCTTCGTCCTGGTTGCCGTTGATGGAGGGCCACCTCGCACGCCATTCGGCCTGCACCCCCCTTGAACAAAGTGTATCAACAGGCTGGGAATCGTCAAGAAAGACGCGCGATAAAACGCGCACTCGAACCGGAGCGACAGAATGTTCATCGGCGGGGACCGATCCGGATGAAGCGTTCGATGCGTCGCGGACGACAACACCGGGACCCCAGAGGGGTGTGAATCCTCAGGTGGAATGACTCACGTATCGGCTTTTGCGGTCGGAGCCTTCAGCCGCCCTGATCAGCCGGTCACAATCTCGGCGCGGGACGGGTGACGTTCGGCGTACCGGATGCCCAGCGGTTGGCCCACATCCGGCTGCCTCACCTTCCAGATGAGCCCATCATAAATAAAATGAAGAAAGCCGCTGCCGACGATATAGATGGCGAGTGCGTGTTCGTACCGTATCTGCGCCACGGCGCACACCGAGACAACCCCGATCGCAAAAAGCGAGCTGGAAAGCCACAAACGCTTGGACGCGCGAGCCAGCAGCGACTGCGCCTCCGGCCGCTGTTGATACTTGGTCCCGATGAAGACATTCACCAACGCGATATATTCCAGTGCGTGGGAAAAACCGAAGACCACATAGCCCAGCACCAGCGAACGGAAGAACAACCCATACAACATCAAAATCGACAACACATAAAGCACCTTGGCCACGCTCATCCGGTGGCGGTTGACATATTCCTGGCGCACGAAGAGCAGGACAAAGATCAGCGCCACGGCTAGGATGGGATAGGAGAGGGCGGTCATGTATTTCAACACATCCCCCAGGGAGGCCAGCACCACGCGGCCGGCGTCAAACTGCGACAGCGTGGCCGCCTCCTTCTCCGCGATCGCAAAGACAACATAGTAGAACCAGGAAAAGATCAGCCCTTTTTCGATCCACGCCTCTCCGTAGCCGGCCTTGCGCGCATAAATTCTCGTAATCCCGTATTTTTGCCCAACCGAATGATAGATCGTCCACAACACGGAGATGGTCAGCAACACCGGAAAACTTTTGGCGTAGACAAAGGTAAACGCCACCATCGCCGCGATGATCGGCAACCCGATATAGAGCGCCTTTCGCTTCTCAAATTCCTCCGGTTCTCCATAGACCAGGACGAAGGTGTAATGGCGATGCAGGTCGTTGACCATCAACACGGCGAAGACGATGGGGTAGATCCACGCGTCAACCCAGAGCAGCGGCAGCAAGATGATCAGCCAGCCGAATCCGAACAAGACAAGGTCGGAAGCCGGGGCGTGGATCCAAGTACGGCGAGCATCTATGGAGGCTGTCAGCGTGCTCATGAGTTTAAAAAACGCGCCCAGAGGGATTTGAACATGCAGAGCGCCGCAGGCGCAGATCAATTACACCGCAGGCCTCCGCTCATGACAAATCCCGACGTTCAATGAATAACATGCGCCCAGAGGGATTTGAACCCCCGACCTCTTGATTCGTAGTCAAGCGCTCTATCCAACTGAGCTATGGGCGCGCTGATGAGCGTCTGAAGAGCTGCGCGCGGCCCGTTATGACGGGACCGCGTCTTTCAATGTAATACCATACCGCTGGTGCTGAAAGGGATGAATCGTGGGAAAGAGCGAAAAGAGCCATCCCTTGAAGATTTCCTTGTCCCCTTCTTTCACAACAATACGAACGGCTGGATTATTCATCTCATTGGAGACAGAAGTAAACGTCGAATTTTCAATCTTCAAATCGGGCAGAAAATCCACCACCTGCACAACCAGTCCGCTCTCGGGAATCGTGATGGTCTTGCCCAGATCGACCGTATAATCTTTGGCCTGCTTCTGCGTTTTGTCTTCCACCGCCAGCACGACCGCTTTCCACTTCCCTTTGACCATGTCGGGGATGATCGTCACACCGCCCCCTTCGATCTTCGGAATGTCGACCGGAGCGCTGCCAGACATCCCCTGCCCTTGGGTCGACGGTGGTGGAGGCGGTGGAGCCGGGGCCTCTTTCTTTTGACAGGCGACGGCCAACACCATCACCAGCAACAACCCAAAAACGTTCAACCACCTCATTCGTTGACCCTCCGATTCAACCACGCTGATGATTCACACCCGTAATCATTATGATTCGCGCGCTCTGCAGGCTCGGCTCTCGCCTCTCTACAGCACTTGCGATACCCGGCAGGGATTATTCGGCTCTCGCCTCATAATCCCTTGCGTCTACTCATGTCGCTCATGAGAGGCAGGGATTGTTCGGCTCACGCCTCACCTCCCTAGGGTGGGATGCCGACCGCCCAGAGGGCACCCGTCGGCATCCATTATTGATATTCCTCTCCGTAGAAGCTCTCAGTCCAGAGCTTCTACGGAGAGGCAGGGATTCGAACCCTGGGTGGAGGTTGCCCCCCACAACTGCTTAGCAGGCAGCTGCCTTCAGCCGCTCGGCCACCTCTCCCCAAACAACTCGACTCATTACCGCTGAGCATTAGAACAATGGAGCAATAGACCGCATTCTCGCATTTTCAACTGTTCCAATGTTCTACTGCTGTTCTACTGCTCGAATGCTCTAAATTTTCGCCTGTGGAACCAGGCGAAAATTTCCGGAGGGGGTAGGATTCGAACCCACGACCCTTTCGGGTAACGGTTTTCAAGACCGCCGCCTTAGACCGCTCGGCCACCCCTCCCTTCCAAGCTCGCTGAGCGGCGCGGTGAGCGCCGATAATCCTTTTTGTACCCCTCCTGAACACCTTGTGCATACAACCGACAAACTTTGTCTCTTTTCTATCCCCACCAAGCTTGCTCCGGCGGTGCGGTAGCACCGCTAAGTTTTTCTTTGCCCTTCCGCAATACCCCCTTGCACATAATCGACCGGTTGGTCTTTCTTCCAACCCCAAGCTCGCTGAGCGCCGCGGTTAATTCTTGATCCGTTCCATTCCACCCATGTAGGGCCGCAGGGCCTCCGGAATCGCCACGCTGCCATCTTTTTCCTGGTACTGCTCGAGAATCGCGACAACCGTCCGTCCGACGGCCAACCCGGAGCCGTTGATCGTGTGAAGAAATTTCGTCGCCTTACCCCCGGCAGATCGATACCGGATATTGCAACGTCGTGCCTGAAAATCTTCAAAATTTGTGCACGAGGAAATTTCCCGGTATTGCCCTTGACTCGGCACCCACACCTCGAGGTCATACGTTTTGGCGGCCGAAAATCCCAGATCTCCGGCGCACAACTCTACCACACGGTAGTGGAGTTGCAATCGCCTCAGTACCGCCTCGGCGTGGCCGGTTAAAAGCTCCAACTCCTCGTATGAGCGATCCGGCGTCGTCAACCGAACCAACTCTACTTTATTAAATTGGTGCTGCCGAATCAACCCGCGAACATCTTTCCCGTAGGAACCGGCTTCCCGGCGAAAACAGGGGGTCCACGCCACATAACA
Source organism: Nitrospiria bacterium (assembly GCA_041491185.1). Lineage (GTDB taxonomy): Bacteria > Nitrospirota > Nitrospiria > JACQCE01 > JACQCE01 > JBGPUQ01. The sequence goes on from JBGPUQ010000015.1 coordinate 10,477, forward strand.
CCGTGGCAGATCCGATTCACTCAAGATCTCGTCCCGGTGAAGGTTCGTCAGAGGAACTTCCGCCGTCGGAATCAAAAAATAATCTTCGCCGTGCAATCGAAACAGATCCTCCTCAAATTTCGGAAGCTGCCCGGTCCCCATCATGCTCCGCCGGTTGACCAGAACTGGCGGCTGCACTTCCACATATCCATGTTCGAGCGTCGCCATGTCCAGCATGATATTCATCAATGCACGTTCCAACCGCGCCCCGGCTCCTCGATAGATGGCAAACCGGCTTCCGGTCATGACCGCGGCACGCGCAAAATCCAGAATACCGAGCCGCTCACCCACCTCCCAATGCGGCCGCGGCTCAAAGTCCAATTGCGGTGGCTCACCCCACACTCGGACCGGCTGATTCTCCGCGGCTCCGGACCCGACGGGAACAGAAGCATGGGGCAGATTTGGCACCTGCAGGAGAAACCGTTGCAATGCGTCTTCCACCTCACGCAATTCGGCTTCTCTCGCCTGCAAAACCTCGCCGAGCGGCTTCAGTCGCTCGATGTGCTCATTGGTCGGCACCCCCTGGGCTTTGCACCGGGCAATCTCTTCGGAACGTTGATTCCGCTCTCGGCGCAACTCATCGACCGCCGCGACCAGCGCCAATCGATCACGATCCAAACGACTCCACTCATTCCAATCAATGGAAAGACCGCGCCGCTCGACCGCCGCCTTCACCGTGTCAAATTGTTCACGCACCATGCGAGGGTCCAACACTGTCCGCTCCCGTTTCTCGACGAATCAATGGCAGGTCAATCTAACACGCGACCCCCCATTAGTCAACGAAATCGCCCCAATGGATCACCGTCCACGCACCTCATCCGGAGTGTGGCACCACCGACAGAGTGAGACTCACGGCCAGTGTCGGCAGTTGCACTCGCTCATGAGGGTATGATACAGTGCTCTCCAACTTTCAGGAGCGATCATGTCTATTACCTACCAGCCAAGCCGAAGACGACGTAAGCGCACCCACGGGTTTCTGAAGCGCATGAGCACGCCAGGCGGACGCCTTGTGCTCAAGCGACGGCGGGCAAAGGGACGCCGTCGACTCACACCTGAGTAAGTGAATCCCGCGTCACCGCATACAACCCACCTGGCCACAGATACGAATCGCTGATGAGCGTGAGATCTCGGCGATTTTTCGTATCGGTCGTCGGCTCAAAAACCGGGAATTCACCGTGATTTACCGCACGAATCAGTCGACCCGAACACGTTTTGGTATTTTGGTCGGTCGGCGGCTCGGCGGCGCCGTCGTGCGCAACCGGGTCAAGCGGCGCGTTCGAGAAATCGTCCGGCAGCCCGTGATGCAGTATGGACCGTATGATCTGTTGATTCTCCCCCAAGCCGCGGCTGCACCCCTCCCGCTGGCCGCTCTTCGGGAGCGGCTCCTTGGCCTGCTTGACCAGCTGTCGTAAGACCATGCAATGGCTTCTTCTCATGACGCTTCGCGGTTATCATCGCTGGTTGTCTCCAATGCTTGGGCCGTCATGCCGTTTCACTCCGTCCTGTTCGACCTTCGCGCTGGAAGCGGTCACACGCTACGGCGCGTTGCGGGGAAGCTGGCTGGCACTCAAACGACTCGCCTGCTGCCATCCCTACCATTCCGGCGGATATGATCCGGTCCCGTAACGGGATACCCCATGGGCGATATGGAAAAACGGCTGATCGTTTTTGTGGTCCTTTCAGTGGCCATCGTCTACCTGTTCACACTGTTCAGCCGCTCCGTCCCACCGTCGCCATCCCGGCCGACCACAACCGCCGCTCTGTCGACGACTCAACCTGAACCGGCATCACCGGCCGGCCAGCCACCATCAGCAGCAACCGCTGGTGAGTCGACACACGCTCCGACCGCAGAAACCGTCACGATCGAAACCCCGCTCTATCGGGCGACGTTCTCCACCCAAGGTGCCGCACTCATCCGGTGGGAACTCAAACAATACACGGAAGCGGTGGACGGACATGAACCGGTCGTCCT
>JBGPUQ010000016.1:0-12292 GCA_041491185.1 Nitrospiria bacterium
CGAAGCGCACGGCGGGCGGGTCTTCATCGGCCATGAGGCGTCGAATATCGGTGAGGCGCAGGTGGTGGTGGTGTCATCCGCGGTTCGACCGGACAATCCCGAGGTGCAGGCGGCGAAGCGGCAACAGATTCCGGTGATTCCACGGGCCGAAATGCTGGCCGAGCTGATGCGGCTCAAGTACGGGATCGCCATTGCGGGGTCGCACGGGAAAACGACGACCACCTCGATCGTGGCGACGCTGCTGGCGGCCGGAGGGCTCGATCCGACTGCCGTCATCGGCGGGAAGCTCAACAGTTTTGCCAGCCACGCAAAATTGGGACAGGGGGAATTTCTGGTCGCGGAAGCGGATGAAAGCGACGGGAGCTTCCTGCGGCTGACGCCGACGATCGTCGTGGTGACGAATATCGACCGCGAACATCTTGATTACTACCACTCGATGGATCGGCTGAAGGAGGCGTTTCTGACCTTCATCAATAAGGTGCCGTTCTACGGGTTGTCGATTGTCTGTTTGGACCATCCGGTGATCCAGGAGCTCCTGCCGGCGGTTGAGCGGCGCCATCTCACCTACGGGATTACGGCGCAGGCCGATGTGATGGCGCACGATATTGAGCTCAAGGCGTTTCGCTCGACCTTTCAGGTGACGTGGACGGGCGGCGGTCCGGCCGGTCGCGCACGCCGGTCGCTGGGCGGGTTTGAATTGACGGTGCCCGGTCTTCACAATGTCTACAATGCGCTGGCCGCGACGGCGGTGGGGTTGGAGCTGGATCTCCCGCCCGACACGATCCGGCAGGCGTTGCGGGAGTTCAGCGGCGTCGAACGACGGTTCCAGTTGATCGGCGAAGCGGCCGGCGTCATGATCGTGGATGATTACGGTCACCATCCGGCGGAGATCAAAGCCACGCTCGCCGCCGCCAAGGGCGGGTGGTCCCGGCGGCGTGTGGTGCTCTTTCAGCCCCACCGGTACAGCCGGACGCAGGACCTGATGGAGGAGTTTGCCACGGCGTTTTACGATGCGGATCTGTTGGTGTTGACCGAGATTTATCCGGCCGGCGAATCGCCCATCCCGGGAGTGACGGCGGAACGGCTGGCTGAGACACTCCGGGAACACGGTCATAAGCACGTGGTCTATGTCCCCAACCGAGACGCGATCGTGGAGACCGTGATGCCGCTGCTGCAGGACGGGGATATTGTTTTGACGCTTGGAGCCGGCGATATTTGGAAAGCCGGCCGACAGCTTCTGGAGCGCTTGGGCCGGTCGCCTCAACGGGGGACGAAGAGCTGATGACCTCGACGTTATCGGACAAACTGGAACGCTTTCTCGACGAATTGCGGACGTCTCATGAGGGAAAGAAGGTCATGCGGGGCGAGGTGCGGCTGAGGGAACCGATGAGCCGCCACACGACCATGAAGGTGGGGGGAACGGCCGACGTGCTGGTGATTCCCCACGACCTTGAGGAGCTTCGCCGGGTCATGATCTCGGCGGCTCGTGCCGGTCTGCCGCTGATGGTGCTCGGCGGCAGCAATCTCATTGTGAGCGACCACGGGGTGGCGGGTGTCGTGGTGAAATTGAGCCGGCTCAATCGCATCCGGTTGGAGGGAGATCACCGCATGGTGGCCGAGGCCGGCGTCGTCCTGCCCCGGCTGGCCCGGGCCGCGGCGCGCGCCGGATTGTCGGGGTTGGAGTTCGCGGTGGGGATTCCGGGAAGCGTCGGCGGCTCCGTTGTGATGAACGCGGGGACGCGGGATGGCGAACTGGCGCCGCTGATCGATGTGGTGACGATCATGACCGTCACCGGCGAGTTGCTGAGCATCGGCCGGGAATCGTTGCGGTATCGTTATCGCCGGATGGAGTTGCCGAGAGGGTGTGTGGTGAGCGCACAGTTTGACCTGCGGCCGGCCCCCGTGAAGGAGATTGAGGCCACGATGGAGCGGATGCTCAACACCCGAAACGCCACGCAGCCGCTGAACTTTCCCAGTGCCGGGTGCGTGTTTCAAAATCCGGCCGGCGATTCCGCGGGTCGGTTGATCGAGGCCGCGGGACTCAAGGGCTATCGGATCGGAGATGCGCAGGTGTCCGACCGGCACGCGAACTTCATCATCAACCGCGGCCACGCGAGCGCCGGCGAGATTTTGTCGTTGATCCGGCACGTGGGTCGGCAGGTCGAAACACGGTGCGGCGTGACGCTTGAGCTGGAGGTGAAGATCATCGGTCGAACCGTCTCTCCGGGGACGGCGGCCGGAGCACCGACGGCTCGCTGGCGAAAAGGGAGCGATCGGCATCCATGAGCGCAAAACCCTTTGTCGGGAAACGGGTCGGCGTCTTGCGGGGGGGGCAATCGAGCGAGCGGGAGGTGTCGCTGCGCAGCGGTGCCGCGGTGGCCGCCGCATTGAAACGGCAAGGGTATGAGGTGTTGGAGCTTGAACCGGATCGCGCGTTGCTCGAACGGCTGCTGGGAATCCCGCGGCACGGAGATTCCCCCAGGGATTCCCCCAGGGATTCCATTGACGTGGCGTTCATCGCGCTGCATGGCCGGGGCGGCGAAGATGGTCAGATTCAAGGGTTATTGGAATGGTTGGCCGTTCCCTATACGGGGTCCGGCTTGCTGGCCAGCGCGCTGGGGATGAATAAGGCGCTGACCAAGCAACTGCTGCTGGCCGACGGGATCCCCACGCCGCGCTATCAGCGCCATCAGTTGAGGCAGCATGAAGCGTCAACCGCCGCCCGTCATCGGCCTTCGGCGCCTGTTCACGTCGATCAATTCCCGGTGGTGGTCAAACCGACGTGTGAAGGCTCCACCGTCGGTGTGTCGATTGTGTCTGAAGAGCGTGCGCTGGCGGCGGCGGTCGAACTGGCCGGCCGGTACGGCGGGGACGTCTTGATCGAGGATTACATCGACGGGCATGAATTAACGGTCGCGATTCTCGATGATGAGCCGTTGCCGCCGATCGAGATTGTGCCACGAAAGGCGTTCTACACCTATGAGGCCAAATATACGCCGGGCCAGTGCGACTATCGGCTGCCGCCCGTCGACGTGCCGGCCGCGGTCTGCCGTCGCGCACAGGAACTGGCGGTACGGGTGCACCGGTTGTTGGAATGTTCGGGCGCGACGCGGGTCGATTTTCGGGTCGATCGCAGCGGGGCGCCCTTTGTGCTGGAAATCAATACGGTGCCCGGCATGACGGAGACGAGCTTGCTGCCCAAAGCGGCGGCGGCCGCCGGATTCGACTACGAGACGTTGGTGGTCCGGATTCTGGCCTCGGCGTGCGGCCGGGTCAACGAGAAGACGGGATCGATCGGCGGATGTCGATGAGCCGGCGGACACGACAGGGACGCATGGGGCGGTGGTGGTCCTTCTGGTGGGGTGGCCGCCGATCGGGTCGTCTGGGTCAAGCCGGTCGATATCAGCGACGGCGGTGGATCGGGGGGATCATGGTTGTTGTCGTGATGCTCGGTCTTGGTGTGACGGCCGGTGGTCTGGTTCGTGTCGGACGCGATGTGTGGTCGATCGTCCAGCCGATGAGTTGGGCCGCATCGTGGTTGACGATTCGGGCGATCGAGTTTCGCGGCGTACGCCAGGTGCCGGTCGAGGAGCTGCGCCGACTGTTGCCGTTTCGCGAGGGGGACGGACTGTTGAGCATCTCGCCCCAGACGGCGGTGCGGCGCCTCTCGATGCATCCGTGGGTGGCTTCGGCGACGTTGAGTCGGGTGCTGCCCGATCGGGTGGTGATCCGGGTGGTGGAGCGACAGCCGGTGGCGATGCTCAGGGATCGGACCGCGGTCTGGTCTGTCGATGCCGGGGGCGTGCTGTTGGGACCGGCGGCGCCACACGGCGCCGGGGGCATTGAATTTTCGGGTGTGTCACTGGCGCAGCTGCAGGCCGGTGCGGCGCCGGAACGACAACGGTTGCGGGAGGCCCTGGCGCTGGCCGAGGTGCTGCGTCGGGATGGCATCAACACCGCGGCGATTGCGATGCGGGCTGATGAGGGGGCGGTCGTGTCGCTTGGCGCCTATCAACTCCGGTTCGGGACGGGCCATTATCAAGAACAGTGGAATCGCTTTGTGCAAGTCGCCGATCGGATTTCGGCCGGGCCGACCCGCCCGCGGGAGATCGATCTGCGGTTTACCGACTCCGTGGTGGTGCGATTGTGACCCTGCGCCGCGAGCGTCATCGTGTGGACAAAGGAGGTGAAGGTTGCCGTGAAACGTAATGAGGAAATCATCGTCGGGCTGGATATCGGCACGACCAAAATCTGCGCCATCGTCGCCGAACAGGATGACGAGGGGAACGTCGAGATCATCGGCATCGGGACGCATCCGTCCCGCGGGCTGCGCAAGGGGGTGGTGGTCAATATCGAGAGCACCGTGGAATCGGTCAAGCAGGCGGTTGAAGAGGCCGAACTCATGGCCGGTGTTGAAATTCATTCGGTCTACACGGGGATTGCCGGCGGCCACATCAAAGGGTTCAACAGCCGCGGGATGATCGCCGTGCGTGACGATGAGGTGACCCGGTACGATGTCCAGCGGGTCATCGACGCGGCCAAGGCGGTCGCTATTCCGCTGGATCGGGAAGTGCTCCATGTGATCCCCAAGGAATTTATCGTGGATGGGCAGGGCTGTATCAAGGATCCGTTGGGAATGTCGGGTGTCCGGCTGGAAGCGGAGGTCCACATCATCACGAGCGCGGCCACGACAACCCAGAATATCATCAAATGCGTCAACCGGGCCGGCCTCGATGTGGCCGGCGTGATTCTACAGCCGCTGGCGTCGAGCCAGGCCGTGCTCACCGCCGAAGAGAAGGAGCTGGGGGTGGCGATGGTGGATATCGGCGGCGGCACGACGGATGTGGCCATCTTCCTGGAAGGCAGCTTGTGGCAGACGACCGTCCTCGGCATTGGCGGCAATCATCTGACAAACGATGTGGCCATCGGGTTGAGGACGCCGACCGTGGAGGCGGAGCGAATCAAGTTGCGTCACGGTTGCGCGACGACCTTGATGGTGCGCGGCGATGAAATCATCGAAGTCCCGAGCGTCGGCGGCCGGCAGCCGAGGGCGCTGTCTCGGCAACTGCTTTGCGAAATCATCGAGCCGCGGGTTGAAGAGATTTTTTCCCTGGTGGCGCAGGAAGTGCGGCGAACCGGCCACGAAGAGATGCTCGCGTCCGGCGTCGTGATCACCGGGGGGACGGCGATCATGGAGGGGATGGTCGAGGTGGCCGAACGGGTGCTGGGGTTGCCGGTCAGGCGGGGCGCGCCGATGAATGTCGGCGGGTTGGCGGATATCGTCAATAACCCGATTTATTCGACCGGTGTGGGGCTCATCCTGTATGTGCTTGAAGAAAAAGCGGAAGGCGAGTTGCAACGCGTCGGCAGCGGGAATCTGCTGACGAAGACCTCCAGTCGCGTCAAGGGCTGGATCAAGGATTGGTTTTGATGAAGTACACCACCAGACAATTGGCATGGCGCTGTCCGTCTCAGGCGGACCGATCGGCGCCGGCCGGGGAAGGGGGAGAACAGACGATGTTTATTTTCGATGAAGAGGTGATCGGATCGGCGAAAATCAAGGTGATCGGCATCGGCGGGGGCGGCTGCAATGCGATCAATACCATGATCAATTGTCGGTTGTCCGGCGTGGAGTTTATCGCCGCCAATACCGATGCGCAGGCCTTGGGTCTGTCGTTGGCGATGAAACGGCTCCAACTGGGCTCGCAATTGACCCGGGGGTTGGGGGCCGGGGCGAACCCGCAGGTGGGAAAGGACGCGGCGCTCGAGGATGTCGATCAGATTCGGGAAGCGCTGGCTGGCGCCGACATGGTCTTTGTGACGGCCGGGATGGGTGGCGGGACGGGTACCGGCGGCGCGCCCATCGTGGCGAGCATCGCGCGGGAATTGGGCGCGTTGACCGTCGGCGTGGTGACCAAGCCCTTCATGTTTGAAGGTGGGAGACGATTGCAACGGGCCGAAGAAGGGATCAAGGAATTAAAACAGGCCTGCGATACGGTGGTTGTCATTCCCAATCAGCGGTTGCTCAGCCTGGTGGACAAGACCACGCCCTTGACAGAGGCCTTCAAAATTGCCGACGATATTCTGCGGCAGGCCGTGCAGGGGATTGCTGATCTCATTACCGTGCCCGGGTTGGTCAACGTCGATTTTGCCGATGTGCGGGCGGTGATGTCGCACATGGGGCGGGCGGTGATGGGGATGGGGACGTCCAGAGGGCCCAACCGGGCGGTGGAGGCGGCCCAGAAAGCGATTTCCAGCCCGCTCTTGGAGGATGGGTCCATCGAAGGGGCGCGCGGCGTCCTGATCAACATTTCCGGGTCATCGACGGTGTCGCTGCACGAGATTACCGATGCCACATCGATCATTCAGGAAATGGCCGATCCATCGGCCAATATCATCTTCGGATCGGTTGTGGATAATCGGTTTGGGGATGAGATGGTGGTGACGGTGATTGCCACGGGGTTTGAAGGCGAGGCGTCGATCGAGGCGTCGGCGTCCCTGATGTCGACGATGAGACCGGAGCCGGTGAAGCACGTGGACCGTCCGGCATTTTTGCGGAAGGTGCCGGTGGCGGATCGGCGCGACCTTCGGGGGTTGTCCGATGATCTCCAGGCCGAAGAGGCGTGGGATGTGCCAACCTTTCTCCGCAAACAGGCCGATTAGATGTTGACCCTGACACCGTCGACCTATCGCATTGACACCAGCGGTCAGCTCTCCCGCGTGGTGGTGCCGGCACTCTTGGAGGCGGGGGTGTTCCATGGGTTCGGCCTTCGCGGAGGATTGCGTCCCGAAGGTTGGCCTGGCGCCGCCGGCCACCCCGCGACTCGTTTGGTGACGACCAGCCAGATTCACAGCGACCGGGTGCTGATCGTCGCCAATGGGACGACCCTTGAGCCCGGAGATGGATTGGTGACCGACCGAGCGGACCGGATGATCGGCGTCTTCACCGCCGATTGTTTGCCGGTGCTGCTGGCCGCGCCCCAACGCGGGGTGGTCGCGGCCATCCACGCCGGCTGGCGGGGATTGATGCAGCGGATCGTGTCCAAAACGGTGGCGTTGATCGCGGCCCGGTGGTCGGTTGAGGCCGATGCGTTGTTGGTCGCGCTCGGGCCCTGTATCGGGGCCTGCTGTTTTGAGGTCGGCGAGCAAGTGCTGCAGCCGCTGAAGCGGCAAGAGTCGGACCTGGAGGGAATTGTGTTTCCCTCCGCGGATCGATCGGATCATGGGAAAGCCATGGTCGATCTTCGTGCCTGGGCGGGTCGGCAACTGGCCGACGTTGGTGTGAGCGTCGAGCGGATCTTTCCCGTTGATCTCTGTACGAGGTGCCATCCGGCCCTTTTTTCTTCGTTTCGCCGCGACGGCCGCCGGAAACAGGAAATGTTCAACGGCATCATGCGACCGGTTCCAGCCGGATAGGGCGACGGCGGTCACGGTTCAGGTGGTGCACCGTCCGGTCGGGCCGCGGGACATGAGGTGAGCGAGGGGGGAAGTGTCGCCGACCGGGTGATCCGCGTGCGCGAGCGGATGCGCGCGGCCCAAGCCCGTCGACCGGTGGAGTGGGGGGAGCGGTTGGTGCAGTTGGTGGCCGCTACCAAGGGGGTATCGATTGAGCGGATGCAGGAAGCCGTCAACGCGGGGGTGGATGCGATCGGGGAGAATCGCGTGCAGGAGTTGGTGCACAAGCTCAGTCGCTGGCGGCCCACGGTGCCGTGTCATTTCATCGGGCGTCTCCAACGCAACAAGGTGCGTCCGGCGCTCGAATGGTGTGAGATGATCCAATCCGTTGATTCGTTGCCGTTGGCCGAGGCGATTCACCACCGGCAGTTGTCACTGGCTCCATCGGCGGCGGGAGACGGTCCGGTCCGCGGCCGGCGCATCTTGATCCAGGTCAATGTGGCCGGCGAATCGTCAAAAGGCGGTTTTGCCCCGGACCAGCTTGAATCGGCGCTGGTGTGCATGGCGCGATGGCGGGGGCTTGCCATTGAAGGATTGATGACGATTCCCCCGGCGACCCCGGAGCCGGAATCGGCGCGACCGTACTTTCGGCAGTTGCGGCAATTGGCCGAGCGCGCGGAACGGTGGCGGATCGAAGGGGTGTCGATGACGACACTCTCCATGGGGATGTCACACGACTTTGAGGTGGCGATCGAAGAAGGGGCGACGATGATACGGATCGGGACCGCCCTGTTCGGACCGCGACGGCTCGAGTCTGCGGCGGAGGGACGATAATCTGATGGGTCAACAGCGACGGTTGGGCATGATCGGCTGCGGTCAGATGGGGGAAGCACTGCTGCGGGGAATCCTGGCGGCCAAACTGATCCCGCCATCGCAGATCATCGTTTTTGATCCCGTGGCGGATCGTCTCGATCTGATGACGCGACAGTATGGAGTCGCGGGTGGTGCGGACAATCGACAGGTGGCGGAAAAGGTTGACCTGCTGGTGTTGGCGGTCAAACCGCAAGTCGCGGGTGACGTACTGACGGAGCTTCACGGGGCCGTCCACGCGCGCACGCTGGTGATTTCGGTGATGACCGGCCTCCGTCTCGTCCGCGTAGAGGCGGAGTTGGGTGGAGCGCCGCGGGTGGTGCGGGCGGTGCCCAATACACCCGTGGTGGTGGGCGGCGGGGTGACGGCGCTCGCCCGGGGCGCGCATGCGTCGACCCATGATCTGGAGGCGGCCCGAGAACTCTTCGATGCGGTGGGGACGACATTCGTGGTGGATGAGCGGCTGCTGGATGCCGTGACGGGATTGAGCGGCAGCGGGCCGGCCTATGTCTGTGTGATGATCGACGCGTTGGCCGACGGCGGGGTGAAAGTGGGGCTTCCCCGTGACATGGCGCTCCGGCTTGCGGCGCAGATGGTGGCCGGTTCGGCCCGAATGGTGCTGGAAACCGGGGAGCACCCGGGGCGGCTCAAGGATCGGGTGGCGTCGCCCGGCGGCACGACGATCGCGGGTCTCCATGAACTGGAGGCGGGCGGGGTACGGGCCGCGCTGATCAACGCGGTGGAAGCGGCGACGCGACGGGCGGCCGAATTGGGCAAAGGAGGCAAGTAAACGGTGTTTATCTTTGGAAATTTATTACATGCCGTGGCCGAAATCATCAATATGATGTTGACGATCTACCTCTGGGTGATCGTGGCGAGGGCGCTGGTGTCATGGGTGAATCCCGATCCCTACAATGCCGTTGTTCAATTCCTCTATAAACTGACCGAGCCGGTGCTCTCCCCGATCCGCCGGCTGCTGGGCTCGTACAGCATTGGTCTCGACATTTCCCCGCTGATCGCCATCCTGTGCATCTATTTTTTACAAATGTTTTTGGTGCGCACGCTGATGGATTTTGCCCGCCAGCTTTCATGAAGGCGGCGGGGATGGCGGAACCTCCGTCGGTATGATATGGTAAAAACATTCAGCCCAGCCGTAAAGGAGAGCCTATGGACACGAGATTGACTCCCATGGATGTGCAACAGGTGAAATTCGGCGTGACGTTTCGGGGGTACAGCCGTCGCGAAGTGGATTCGTTGCTCGATCAGATTGTCATGGTCATGGAGCAGGAACGGGCGGAGACCAAGCTGCTCCGCGAGCAGGCGGCCGGCCTGGAAGTACAGGTGTTGGAGCTTCGGAAAAAGGAATCGGCGTTGAATAATACGCTGGTGGCCGCGCAAGGGGTGGTTGAGGAAATGCGCCGTAATGCTCAAAAGGAGGTTGAACTGCGATTGAAAGAGGCCGAGCTTCAGGCCGAACAGCTGACCCAGGAGGCGTGGGAGCAACTCCGGCGGATGAAACAGGACATTGATGAAGCCCGAAAGGAAAAAGCGCTCTTTCTCGATCGGTGGCGCTCCGCACTCAAGACCATCGATCGTGCGTTGACGCTGGCGGAAGCGGAACCAACGACTTCGGAGTCGATGGAGCGCTCGCCCGAACGGATCCGGATCGCGCAGTCGCCGTAAGCGCCGCCGGCACATTGCGGCCTGGACAACCCCCCGCCGTTCGTGTCGTCATTCTCGATGTCGCTCCCGAAGTGTTCCCCCATGGTTGAAACGCCCGATGGTGTGCACCTCTCTGTATGGGTTCAGCCAGGCGCCCGGCGGTCCGAATGCGCGGGGTTTCATGATGGGGCGGTGAAGTTGCGTGTGGTCGCCCGGCCGCAGGATGGAGCGGCAACCACTGAGGCGATCGAACTGCTGGCTCGGTTGATTGGGGTTCGGGTGACGGATGTGCGCCTGCTCCGCGGTCGGACAAGCCGCCGGAAGGTGGTGAAGATCCGCGGTGCGACCGCCGACGCGGTTCGTCGTCGGCTGGAAACGGCGATCGGGAAATGAGCGCAGAGACGGCGAAAAGAGAAACCGCGATCGCTGTGAACGGGTGCTTATGCCGGGACGGCCGGCGCGTGGGGGGGGTGCTCAATCCACGGCAGTTTTTCTGCAAGGTAGCGATGGCCTTTGAAGTTCAGCCGCGTCCGAATTCTGGTGATGCCCCGCGGCGAGAGGAGTGCCACCAGGGCCGAGAGGGCCTCGCTGGGGCGGAGTCGCGGAGGGCTTTGCAGGTCAAGCCCTTCATATTGGAAAAACGCGACATATCCGTGAAGTGTCCGCCAGATTTCGACATTCCGATTAAAGGATTTATCGCGGCGGTCGAATCCTTCAAGCTGATGAATCTCAATGCGTAACTGTCCACGGCCTGTAGCGGATGGTGTTGTGGGCGTGGTCGTTTCCATTTCGACCAAATTATAGCGTGACCCCGGTCAAGTTGCAACGTGCCCGTGCGGATGAAGAAGTGATGCCTAAATTTTGGGCAATGTGGTCTGAAGCCGCATGGGACGGCCATTGGCACGCATTCCCATGTGTAGTTATCCACAGTGTTTCCACATGTATTGTGGAGAACGTGTCGCCGGTCTCATGGAGCCGCAAGATTGGCGCGCTATTGACTCGATGTGAGGTGCCCCCTATAATCGCTGCAGTGTAGATGGTCAATCTGCCGAATGTTTTAACAATTTTGCGCATTCTGTCTGTGCCGGTTTTTGTGAATACGGTGGTGTATGGGCGTTATGACTATGCCTTGGGGGTGTTTCTCGCGGCGGCCATCACGGACGGTCTGGATGGATTCATCGCCCGTGTTTCAAACCAGCGCAGCCGGTTGGGAACATATCTCGATCCGTTGGCCGATAAGGTGTTGTTGACATCGGCGTTTGTGACGCTGTCCATCTTTCATTTTGTGCCGATTTGGTTGACGACCATCGTGGTCAGTCGTGACTTGATCCTGGCCTTGGGCACGCTATTGCTGCATTTGCTGGAACTGCATGTGGATATCACCCCTTCGTGGTTGGGTAAACTGACCACGGTGCTGCAACTCGGATATGTGGTGGCGATTTTGGCGCTGATCGCGTTCTCCCGGACGAATGACCTGATCGCCTCGGCGTCCCTTCTCGTGGCCGCCGTGACCGGCGTCTCCGGCCTCTTGTACATTTTCCGCGGCGTGCGGGCGCTTCGCGCTGAGCCCCTGGTCCGCTAACGATGAAATCGAGGTCGTTGACAAAACTGGTCGGCATCTTCGGCGACCCCATCGCGCATACGCGGTCGCCGGCCATGCAGAATGCCGCGTTTGCGGCGCTCGGTCTGAACTATTATTATGCCCCGTTCGCCGTTCACGACCACTCGTTGCGGCAGGCCGTTCACGCGATCCGGGCGCTGGGGCTTGTCGGCGTCAACATTACCATTCCCCATAAGGAACGGGTCATCGGATTATTGGACGATCTTTCGCCGGAAGCCCGGCTCATCGGCGCTGTCAATACGGTGGTCAATCGTCGTGGAATGTTGATCGGCCATAATACCGATGGCCGGGGATTTCTCCTCGCGCTGCGCCGGAAACTGGGGCTCTCGGTGCGAGGGCGGACGGTGTGCCTGCTGGGGGCGGGCGGCGCCGCTCGGGCGGTGGCGGTCGCGTTGGTCCGGGCTGGCGTCAATCGGCTGGTCATCGCCAATCGAACCCTGAGTCGAGCGGAAACGCTGACACGACAGCTCCGGTCGGTGAACCGGCGGGCGCCGCAACTCCGCGCCATCCGTTTGAGTGCGGTGTCGCTGGCGCAGCAGGCCGGTGACTGCGATTGTTTGATCAATGCCACCGCCGTGGGAATGAACCGGAGCGACCCGCAACTGGTCAGTCCCGCCATTATCCGGCAATTTTCGTATGTGTGTGATCTGATCTATAACCCCGCAAAGACGCGGCTGCTCCGCGACGCCGAGGCCGCCGGCTGTCGCACCATGAATGGTCTGCCGATGCTGGTGTACCAGGGCG
>JBGPUQ010000017.1:0-12166 GCA_041491185.1 Nitrospiria bacterium
AGCCTCCCCCTCACGCTCGCCGTGCTCGCTGGGTATCGACCCGCGCGCTAGCGTAATACTTCCGCGCCGCCGAGGATATCCATCAACTCCTTGGTAATGGCGGCCTGCCGTGTCTTGTTGTAGACGAGCGTGAGTCGGTTGATCATCTGTCCGGCGTTTCGTGAGGCGGAATCCATTGCCATCATTCGCGCCCCCTGCTCGCTGGCGGCCGATTCGAGCAACGCTCGAAAGAGATGAACCGCCACAGACCGTGGCAGCAGATCGGTCAGCAGCTCTTCTTCGGACGGTTCATAGAGATAAGCCCCGCCCGCTTCGCCGGGTTGGGTGGCCGTTCGGGCGACGGACTGCCCGACCGGCAGCAGTGTGTCAACGGTGACACGCTGCGAGGCGACCGAGCGAAACTCCGTATAAATGAGCCGGATGTCATCCCGTTGACCCGAGGTAAACAGGTCGATGAGTTCCCGCGCAATGAGGAGCGCCTGGTCGAACTGCAACCGGTCGAACAACTGGACCCAGCTCTTGGTGAGTCGATAGGAACGGCGGCGGAAGAAGTCCCTCGATTTTCTCCCGATGGTGGTGAGCGAAATCGTTTTCCCTTGGGCCTCCAGTTGGCGCGCCAGCTCAAGCGTCTGCCGCAGCACCTGCGCGTTGAATGATCCGCACAGCCCACGGTCGGCCGAGATCACGACGATTTCGACCGTGGGACCGTCGCCGCGGCGAAGCAGCGGATGGGCCGTCAGGTTGACCCGGCTGCCGACCTGGGCGATCAGCGCCGCCATCTGTTCGGCATACGGGCGGGCGGCAAGAATCCGTGCCTGCGCGCGACGGAGCTTGGCGGCCGAGACCAATTTCATCGCTTTGGTGATTTTCTGCGTATTTTTCACGCTGCCGATCCGGCGGCGAATGTGCTGGAGATTGGGCATGGTCGTCTAGCCGTCTATGGTGAGAACCCCGCGCATCACGCGCCGATACCGGCCGTCAGCGAAAATTGTGCCTTGAACTCAGTGAGCATCGCTTTTAACTTGCCGATCAGTTCATCATCGAGGGCCTGCTTTTTGACCAGCTCCTCCTCGACCGGCTTGCCCTTCTCGTCGAGAAACCGGAGCAGCTCCCGTTCGAACGGTTGAACCTTGTCGATGGGAAGGTCGTCCACATAACCGTTGATGCCGGCGTAGATGAGAATGATTTGTCGGGCGACGGGAAGCGGTTCGTACTGCGGTTGTTTGAGCAGTTCGACCATCCGCGCGCCTCTGGCCAGCATCGCCTGTGTTGCCTTGTCCAGATCGCCGCCAAACTGGGCAAACGCGGCCATCTCGCGGTACTGGGCCAGTTCCAGGCGGAGCGTGCCGGCGACTTTCTTCATCGCCTTGGTCTGGGCCGAGCCCCCCACGCGGGAGACGGACAGGCCGACGTTGACGGCGGGCCGGATGCCGCTGTAGAAGAGGTCGCTGGCCAAAAAGATCTGGCCATCGGTGATGGAGATGACATTCGTCGGAATGTAGGCGGACACGTCGCCGGCCTGGGTCTCGATGATCGGCAGCGCGGTCAGGGAGCCGCCGCCCAGCGCGGCATTGAGCTTGGCCGCCCGTTCCAGCAACCGGGAATGGATATAGAAGACGTCGCCGGGATAGGCCTCGCGTCCGGGCGGCCGGCGGAGCAGCAATGACAACTGGCGATAGGCCACGGCGTGCTTCGAGAGGTCATCGTAGATCACGAGGGCATGTTGCCCGTTGTCGCGAAAATATTCGCCGATGGTGCAGCCGGTGTAGGGGGCGAGGAACTGAAGTGGCGCGGGTTCGCTGGCGCCGGCCACCACCACGGTCGTGTAGTCCATGGCGCCTGCATCCTGCAGGGTCTTCACCACGCGGGCGACCGTCGATCGCTTCTGTCCGATGGCGACGTAGATGCAGAACATGTTCTGGTTTTTCTGGTTGATGATTGTGTCGACCACGATGGCGGTCTTTCCCGTCTGGCGGTCGCCGATGATCAGTTCCCGCTGCCCGCGCCCGATGGGAATCATGGCGTCGATTGCCTTGATCCCCGTCTGCAACGGTTCGCGCACCGGCTGGCGGGCGACGATGCCGGGCGCGATGATCTCGACCCGGCGGCTCTCGGTCGACCCCAGCGGGCCTTTTTCATCGATTGGTTGTCCCAGCGGGTTGACCACCCGTCCGATTAACGACCGGCCGACCGGAACCTGGGCGATCCGGCCGGTTCGCTTCACCAGGTCGCCCTCCTTGATGCCGACATCTTCGCCCAGCAGCACCGCGCCGACGCTCTCCTCTTCGAGGTTGAGCACAATGCCGCTGACCCCTCCGGGAAACTCCAGCAGCTCCCCGGACATCGCCGAATCGAGACCGTAGATCTTGGCGATCCCGTCGCCGACCTGGAGCACGGTGCCGACCTCGGCGGTTTCGATCTTGCGGTCGAACCCCTCCAGTTGTTGTTTGATCACCGCGGTGATTTCTTCCGTCTTGATTTTGGTCATGACCGTTCCTCCACGGCGAGCCGGCGTAGCCGGTCCAGGCGTCCTCGAATGGTTCCATCAATCAGTCGGCTTCCGGTTTGAAGCCGGATGCCGCCCAGCAGCGAGGGGTCGACGTGCAGCGTCAAACCCACCGGTCGGTGCAGCAGCTGTTCCAATCGGGTTTTTGCGGCGGTTTGAGCCGCCGGCTCCAGCGGTGCGGCCGTCGTGATCGTGATCCCGATGCGACCCGACTCCCCGTCCAGCAACCGGCCGAAAGCGGCGGCCACTGCGTTCAACAGATTGAGTCGGTTCTTTCTGAGCAAGAGCAAAAGAAATCTGAGGATAGATGGCGGCAGCTCGCCCTCCCCGTTCAGCGCCTGGACCAGATGGCGCAGGGCGGCTTCCCGTTGTTGCCGCGAGTAAAAGGGGTTGAGCACAACTGTCCGGGGTCCTGTCGGTTCTTCCATGATGGCGGCGACACGCTGGAGCGCTCGGTGGGCCTGTTGCCGTTCCGTGTTGTCGGCAATCGTTTGAAAGAGCGCGTTGGCGTAGCGCCCCGCTACCACTTCCCCACTCATGAAGAGTCCCTCGGAGAGTCGATCGGCGTCCGTTGAAAAACGGTGCACGTTACCATGCGGTTTTGGTCGATGTCAAGGAGAGCGGAGACGGAGGAACGTGCTTATGGTTCCACGGTTTGTATGGTGCCGCCGGCAATGACCATGTCGCCGGCGTAGAAGACCGCCGATTGACCTGGGGCCATCGCCCACTGCGGGTCGTCAAACCGGATCACCGTTCTCTGAGGCGAAGCAAGAAGGGTTGCGTCAGCCTCAGCGGCTCGGTAGCGGATCTTGGCTCGTCCTCGCAGCGGCGTTGTTTGCGGCGGCAGGCTGACCCAATGGGGATCGCCCAGATGGAGTTCCCGCCGGTAGAGGGCGCTCTTCGGGCCAATGATGACCTGTTGCGTGGCGGGCTCGAGGGCCACGACATAGCGCCGATCGCCCGCGGCGACGCCCACGCCCCGTCGCTGGCCGACGGTATAGAAGGCAATGCCCTGATGGCGGCCGACGACGGCGCCCGCCTCGTCCGTAATCTCTCCCGGTTGTTCGCTGGCCGGCGCCATCGCCGTGAGGAACGAGCGATAATCACCCTGGGTGACGAAGCAGACCTCCTGGCTCTCGGCGATCTCGTCCGGCGGCAGATCAAATTGCGCGACCTTCTCCCAGACAGCCGACTTGTTCCATGTTCCCAGGGGGAACAGCAGGCGGCCCAGTTGTGCCTGGGTGAGTCGATACAAAAAATAACTCTGATCCTTCGAAGGATCACTCCCCGTTCGCAATTGGTAGCGGTGTTCCGCGGCATCATACGTCACGCGGGCATAGTGACCGGTGGCGACATATTTCGCGCCGACCTCATCGGCGACGGCCAGGAGCTCTTCGAATTTCACCAGCGCGTTGCAGCGGACGCAGGGATTGGGAGTGCGCCCCGCCTGGTAATCGCCGATGAAGGGTTCGACCACCGATGCGTAAAAATTTTCAGATGCCGAGCGCACCAGATGCCGAATCCCCAGCTGCTCGGCAATATACCGGGCCATGCCGACCTTGCAGCATGACCGCTGCAGCCACTTTTTGGTTGGGGGAAGACTGTCCGTTGGCGGTTGCCATAACTCCAGCGTGACGCCGATGACGTCGTAGCCGGCCTCAACCAGCAGCGACGCGGCCGCGATGCTGTCGACCCCCCCGCTCATGCCAACGACGACTCGTTCAGTCATGCGAAAATTCAGGTTTTGGATCAATGGTCTTGGTTTGACTCGACCGGCCTGCGCGTCCCGCCGCGCTCGACGCCGCCCGCTCCTTCATCTCGCAGCTGCCGTTGAACTGCGCGCCTTCTTCGATGATCAAGAGCGGCGTGTGGACTGTCCCCGTCAGGACCGCTGGGGCCAGGAGTTGGACACGCTCTCGCGCGATGATATTGCCTTCAATCGTGCCGCCGCAGACGACCACGCCCGCTTTGATCTCTGCTCGAACATGGCCCCCCTCACCGATGATCAAACTGCCGTCGGTGACGATCTCTCCCTCCATGCGACCATCGATGCGCATCGAGCCTTCATAGCGCAAGGTGCCCTGTATGGTGCAGGGGGTGCCGAAGAAGCCGGCCAGTTCGCCATGCACTCCACTTGCGTCCTGTCCTTCTCCATTGCGTTGCCACATGACCGGTCCTCCTCCTCTAGAGGTGCGAGACACCCAGCAGCTCCAGAAGTCGTTCGAGCTCGACGCGGGAAAAGTAGTGGAGCACGATCCGCCCCCGTGTGACTCGCCCGCGGAGACTGACCCGTGTTCCCATCTGTTGCCGTAGTCGTTCCTCGATCTCGGTGAATTCCTGCGGTCTCAACGACCTGCGCCGCCGCCCGCTCAAGGTGCGCGCGGCGGATTCGGCCTGGCGTACGGAGAGTCCCTCGTCGAGAATCCGCTGGGCGAGTTGGTGTTGCGCGGCGGGGTTGCTGAGTGAAAGGATAGCTTTTGCGTGGCCGAAGGTCAAGGCGCCGCTCGAGAGTGCGGACTTGACGGCATCCGGCAATGTCAGCAAGCGCAAGTAATTGGCGACGGTTGAGCGTTCCTTGCCGACCGTGGCGGCGACGTCCTCCTGCGTCAGGTGAAATTGCCGCATCAGCCGTTGGTACCCGCGGCCCGCCTCCATTGGATTCAGATCCTGTCGCTGCAAATTTTCAATCAGCGCCAGTTGAAGCTGCTCCGCTTCAGTGACTTCTTTCACGATGGCCGGGATGGTGGGCAACCCCGCCATCTGTGCGGCCCGCCACCGGCGTTCGCCGGCGATCAACTCATAGCCGCCGTTGTCGCCCCGACGCACCAGGATCGGCTGGATGACGCCACGCTGCCGGATCGAATCGGCCAGTTCTTTGAGCGCCTCCTCATCAAAATGTTGGCGGGGTTGATGGCGATTGGGAAACAGTCGCCCCACCGCAAGTTCCTGAATCTCGCCGGACGTCGGGAGACTGCTAAAGAGTGCGCCCAGTCCCTTTCCTAAGGCTTTCTTTTCCATGGTTGAGCAACTCCTTTGCCAGTTGAAGATAGGCCTGAGCACCCTTCGAGGCAATCTCATAGGTCAGGACGGGACGGCCATGACTCGGTGCCTCCGCCAATGCCACATTTCTCGGAACGACCACGTTAAATACACGACCGGTATAGTGCGACCGTATTTCTTTAACTACTTGATTAGAAAGACTAATTCTTGAATCATGCATTGTTAATATCACGCCCTCTACTTCCAAGCTTGGATTCCATGATCCTTGAATCAGTGAGATTGTTCTGAGTAGTTGCCCCAGCCCCTCCATGGCGTAATATTCACACTGAACCGGGATCAGAACAGAATCGGCGGCCGTGAGGGCGTTCACGGTGAGTAACCCAAGCGATGGCGGACAATCGATCAACACGTAATGATAGAGACTGAGTGCCGGCTTGATTGCCTCACGAAGGAGGTATTCTCGATTCGGCATTCCCACCATCTCAATTTCCGCACCGACGAGATCAACGGTCGTCGGTACGACATCGAGGTGAGGAAGTTCGGTGGATCGGATAATCGATTCGATCGATTTCTGTCGGACCAGGAGATCATAGGTGGTGAATTCGAGTCGACTTCGATCAATGCCGACTCCGCTTGAGGCATTTCCCTGCGGATCCAGATCAATCAGCAGCACGCGGCGTTCTGCGGCAGCCAAGGATGCGGCCAGATTGATGGCTGTGGTGGTCTTCCCGACCCCGCCTTTCTGATTGGCGACGGCAATGACTTTACCCATTGAAAATACCGATCGATCTCAATCTGTTCCGTACATGTGTAGTCTGCTCATTGTCGAGCCTGAGATTAGCACAGGAGAGTTAAAAAGAAAAGAGATTTGTGCGCAGCGGATCAATGATGTTCCACGTGGAACAACGAGGTCCTCTCACGGAGATGTGCGTGTGCAGTGGTTATCGCGCCCCTTTCTTTCTCAGGAGAATGAGTCGACGTTCCTCACCTGAAAATGGCAATCTGTAGAGATGTTCCGTTGCCTCAGAGCTTGTACCTCGTAGTAGGGCCTGAATTGGTTGCGACCTGCTCAGATACAACGCGCATAGACCGCCCGGCACAAGAAGCGAGAGCGCTTGAGAGGCGACATCGTCGAGATGGCCGATGCCTCTGGTCACGATCCAGTTGTACCGGTCATGGTTGGACTGGCTGATATCGATCAATCGTTTCATGGCGACCGTCGTACTGGAGCAGCCGAGCGCGGCAATGACGGTTTGGAGAAATGCCGCTCGTTTTTGCCGCGGCTCCAGCAGCGTGACCGAGAGCGATGGTGCCAACACTTTGAGCGGAATCCCTGGAAATCCTCCGCCTGAGCCGATATCGAGGAGTTCTCCGCTGGTTGTCTGAGGTACCGGATTGATCTGGAGATTGATCTGGGAATTGACCCGTGGGGGCGCGGTGACAGTCCAAAGGGCTAATGAATCACAAAAATGGCGATCGATGATGGACTGCGCTTCGGTGGTCGGGATCAGATTGATTTTGCTGGACCAGTGCTGTAAGAGCTGAAGATAGACAATGAATTGATCAACTTGTAAGGCTGTCAGCTCAAGGCCCATCCGATGGACCCCGTCCAACAGCCACTGCTCAAGCTGGGGTCGGGTCGGTGCGTGCGGTGTCCGCAACGGTTTGTTCACGGGTTGGGGCCGGTTCTCGCTGTAATGCGACCAAGAGCAGCGAGAGCGCTGCGGGTGTGACGCCGGAAATTCTGGCGGCTTGCCCGAGCGATCGAGGAGCGACGCTTTTCAGTTTTTGTCTGACTTCCGTCGAAAGGCCGATGACGCGATCATAGTCAAATACCAGGGGGATCATTCGGTGTTCAAATTGTTGTAACCGATTTACCTCATTTCGTTGTCTCTCGATATAGCCTTCATACAACAGCTCAATCTCGATTTGTTCGGCGACATCCGGTGATGGCGGTTCTGGCCAGCCCAACCACTCACTCAACTGGCGGCAGGTGACACCCGGACGTCTCAACAGCTGTCCCAGTGTTTCCCCCCCGGTGAGGCCGGTCACACCCTGTGTCCGGAGCTGCTCAACCTCCTTCGATCGGATGCGAGTTGAGCGCATTCGTTGAAGTTCACGCGCAATAGCCGATCGTTTGCTGTCCATGCGACGATACAGCGCGTCTGGCAGCAGCCCGATACGATGGCCGTGGCCCATCAGCCGTAAATCGGCATTATCGTGGCGGAGTAAGAGACGGTGTTCGGCCCGAGAGGTGAAGATGCGGTAGGGCTCATTGGTGCCCTTTGTGACCAGATCATCAATGAGTACAGCGATATAGGCTTCTGAACGATCGAGAACGAGCGGCTCTTCGCCGCGGAGCTTGAGCGCGGCGTTGATCCCCGCCATAATGCCCTGGGCAGCGGCCTCTTCATAACCGGAGGTTCCGTTGATCTGGCCGGCATGGTAGAGAAACGGCACACGCTTGGTTTCAAGCGTGGCCATGAGCTCCGTCGGTTGAACAAAATCATACTCAATGGCATAACCAGGTCTGACCATTGTGACCTGTTCCAATCCCGGAATGGTTCGAAGAAATTGGAGTTGCACATCAACCGGGAGGCTGGTCGAGATGCCGTTGGGATAATAGATCGATGTCGAACGGCCATCCGGTTCGAGGAAGACCTGGTGGCGCTCTTTATCGGCAAAACGGACGACTTTGTCTTCAATCGATGGACAATAGCGGGGTCCTGTCCCACGAATTGCTCCGCTATACAAGGGCGAGCGATCAAGGTTATCCCGGATGATGGCATGGGTTTTCTCGTCTGTATAGGTCAGGTGGCAGGTGATTTGATCAACCTGCAACTGGTTTGTTGAATAGGAAAACGGCATGGGTGGCTGGTCGCCGAATTGAGGTTCGGTCTTGGAAAAATCTATCGTTGTCCCCTCAAGTCGTGGCGGGGTGCCGGTTTTGAGTCGACCAAGAGAAAACCCGATCTCGTTCAAAGAATGGGAGAGCCCTTCTGCGGCCGGTTCACCGGCTCGTCCAGCCGGAAAATGAACGGGACCGATGTGGATCAAACCACGAAGAAAGGTTCCTGTGGTGACAATGACGGCGCCGGCCCGATAGCGATGTCCGTCGGCGGTGATGACTCCAAGCACTTTGCCGTCGTCCAACCACAGCCGTTCGACCAGCGCATGCACGGTGTGAATATTGAGTTGTCTGGTGATGGTCTCTGTCATCACCAGACGGTACTGGAGGCGGTCAGCTTGGGCCCGGAGCGACCTGACGGCTGGTCCTTTTCGAGTGTTCAAGAGGCGAAATTGAATGCCGGCCCGGTCGATCGTTCGGCCCATTTCGCCGCCCAGTGCATCAATTTCTCTAACGAGATGACCTTTGGCAATCCCACCGATCGCCGGGTTGCAGGACATTTGGGCGATGTTGTCTGGCTTGAGTGAGAAGAGGTAGGTAAGGCATCCCATGCGCGCGGCCGCCAAGGCGGCTTCACAACCGGCGTGACCCGCGCCGATGACGATGACGTCGCAACGAGCCTCCGTTTTCTGAATCAGCATTTGATGGGATCCCAAGTATTACCGATGAGGGAATCGGGAGGAGAAATTGGAGTCTTTCCCATGGTAAAAAACGTCGGCGATGGGGGTTTCATGGGGAGCTGAGTGGAGCTTCGCGGGCTCTGCCCGCGAAGGCGGAACCTGAGCCGGCGACATGGCCAAGTCGAAGCGCATCTCCCCCTGCTGATAAATGTTCCACGTGGAACACTCTCATTTCCCGATGCAGAACCGACTGAAAATCTGATCGAGCAACTCGTCACTAATGGCCTCTTTTACGCCAAGAATCGAGCCGAGTTGATGGACCGCCTCATGAAGGTCGCTGGCGATAAACTCCGGTGAAAGACCGGATTGTGCAGCGGACGCGGCCCGATCCAGCGATTCTACCGCCGCTTGTAGCGCCTGCCGATGGCGGGCCTGACCAATGATCACCCGGTTGGAAGGGTCTCCGGCTTTCTCAAAGAGCCGTCTGGAGATGGCTTCTTTGAGCTGGTCACAACCGATTCCCTGGGTTGCCGAAATTTGAATGGTTGGGATCGTGGGAAACCGTGAAATAACGGTGGCTGAATCAACTGGATAAGAAATGTCTATCTTATTGAAAACAATTATTGTATTGTCATTTTTTAGTTGCGTTATGAGTGACCAATCGTCCGGTTGTAATGGTTGGCTGCCATCCAGGACCATCAGCACAAGATCAGCCTCTTCCCATGATCGTCTGGCCCGTTGAATCCCCTCCTGCTCGATGGGGTCTGGGCTGTCACGCAGTCCGGCGGTATCCATTAACCGAAGCGGGAGGCCATCAATCGTCATCGTTTCCTCAATGAGGTCTCGCGTGGTTCCTGGATAGGGGGTGACAATGGCTCGATCCCGGTGCAGGAGCCGATTGAACAGACTGGACTTGCCAACGTTGGGCCGACCGATGATGATCGTGCGAACGCCATCGCACAGGAGCTGGCCGGTGCGATGGCTTTGGAGTAGTTCGGCAACCCGTATCCGGCCATGATCCAGCCGTGCGCGGAGTTGTTCCATCGGAGAAAAGGTCAACCCGTCCTCGACAAAATCAAGCATCGCTTCGCAATCGGCGAGCAGAGCCAGCAGTGCTTCTCGTAACGATCGAATGGCCACGGCCACATCGCCCTGCAATTGCCTGAGCGCAAGACGGTGAGCGGCTTCCGACTCGGCATGGATTAAGGCCATGACCGCTTCGGCTTGCGTGAGATCGAGTCGGCCGTTGAGAAAGGCCCGCTTGGTAAATTCACCGGGTGCGGCAAGCCGGGCGCCGGCGGTAAGACAGCCCTCCAACATTCTGGCCAGCGTCGCCGGTCCGCCATGACCGCTGATCTCTACAACGTCTTCACGGGTATAACTTCGTGGGGCACGCATGGGGGTGATCAAGATTTCGTCGATCGGCTCCTGTGTCGAAGGGTCGACGAACCAGCCATGATGGACGCGATGGCTTTCCAAGTGATCGAGGCCGGCCTCCGAACGTGTCCTCCCGGGGGATGCTGGACGTTTTTGTAGGAGAATGCACCGACCGGCAATGCTGAGTGCGTCCGGCCCGGAGAATCGGATAATGCCGAGGCCACCTTTACCCAGCGGGGTTGCGATGGCGCAGATGGTCTCGGTCTGCGCGGGACGGCTCATGTTCAGGGAGGCGATGGCGCCGGTTGTTGAAGCCTCATCGTGACATACTGCTGGAGGATCGTCAAGATATTATTCACCAGCCAGTAGAGGACCAGTCCTGCCGGAAATGTGAGGAAGAAAAACGTGAAGATGACCGGCATGATGAGCATAATGCGCGCCTGTGAAGGATCCATGGTGGTGGGTTGCATTTTTTGCTGAAGTAACATGGTCAGCCCCATAATAACGGGCAAAACATAGTAGGGGTCTTGACTGGAGAGATCTCGAATCCACCAAAAAAATGGCGCATGTCGGAGTTCAATCGTCGAATAAAGAATGTTAAAAAACGCAACAAATACAGGAATTTGTAGCACCATTGGGAGACATCCGCCGAGCGGATTGACTTTATGCGTTTTATAGAGGGCGAAGAGTTCGCGGTTAAACCGTTCTTTATCATCTTTATATTTCTTCTGGAGTTCGGCCATTTTGGGTTGCAGGCCTTGCATGGCTTTCATTGAGGTGTAGCTTTTGTGGGTCAAGGGAACGAACAGCAGTTTAATGAGTGCGGTGACGAGGATAATCGTAATCCCATAGTTGTGTGTATAGTCGTGCAGAAATTGCAGGAGTAAGAAGAGCGGTTTTGCGATGACCCGCACGAGCGACAGGCTCCAGAACATAAACCAGCCGAAATCGATCGTCTGCTCCAATCCGGCCTTTAACGCGCTCAGCCGTTTGTATTCTTTGGGACCGGCGTAGAGTGCTAATTCGTGGCGAAGTCCCGGTGGGAGGACGAGGCTGGCGCTGATGCCGGCGGCACCGTGTTTGGTGACGGCCACTTCTTGAGCCGGTATTCGGGGAATCAATGCCGCAACAAAATATTTTCCTTCGAGCGCGGTCCACCGCACATCTCCCGTATGCGTGACGGTGGTCATGGGCAGTTTGTCCGATTTGTCCACCACCAACTCGCCGTTGATCAGGCTGATGGGCCCGAGATGACCGATAAAACCCCGTTGTGGTTGCACCTGCCCCTGGTGAATGCCAAAACTATCACCCAACGACAGCTGGTACGGGGCGGTTATTCCATCGACCCGAATCGCAAGATCAACCCGGTAAGTCTCGACGTGGAAAATCAGCTCTTTTTCAACGGTGATAGTGCGATGTGCGCTGGCTTGGTCCGCCGTGGGTGACCCCGACGTTTCGAGTACAAAGCGCAGCCGGCCGGTCGGGTGGTCGTTGTTGAGTTCGATGCTCGAGCCTTCCAACCGATAGGTGGCTGTATTGAACGGCAACGTCTCTTCACCGGGCACCACCAGTGCGAGCGGCGATTGCTCCGACGATTGATTTGGTGGTGGATAAAGGACGACCGGTTCATGTCCGTCCACCGCTTCCGTGTATTGTTTGAGTTCCCACCGGATGAGTGCGGCACCTTGGGTGGAGAACGTCGCCCGATAGAGCGGGGTTTCGATCGTGACGGTTTCTGCGGTCGGAGCGTGTGTC
>JBGPUQ010000018.1:0-11980 GCA_041491185.1 Nitrospiria bacterium
ACGTCGATCAGTTCCGGACGCACCTCAAGGCGTCGGCGCCGGTCGGCCGGACGCTGGATTTTCTCCTGCAGGAGATGAACCGGGAAGTGAACACGCTGGGGTCGAAAGCGAACGACGCCGTGATCTCCTCCGAGGTGGTGGTGCTCAAAGGGGAGCTTGAGAAAGTGCGTGAGCAGGTGCAGAATGTGGAATAATTGTGCGGATCTGTGGATGGGTGATTGATGAAACTGCTCAACGTGGGGTTCGGCAATGTCGTCTCGGCGCAGCGCGTCGTCGCCATCGTCGCCACCGATTCCGCGCCGGTTCGTCGGCTCAAGGATGAGGCCAAGGAGGCCGGACGCCTGGTGGATGCGTCGCAGGGGCGGCGGACGCGGGCGATTGTGGTGATGGACAGCGGCCACGTGGTCTTGTCGGCGCTCCAGGCGGAGACGTTGGCCCAACGATGCGAGTCGGGTGAATTCGGCACAGAGGAGGCGGTGTCCCGCATTCCGGCGGCACGCCGCGTGTGATGAGCGACCAGCAAAAAGGGATCATTTTCGTGGTGTCGGCGCCGTCGGGCGCGGGTAAAACCACGTTGTGCGCCGAACTCAGCAATCGTGTGCCCAACCTCTACCGCTCTGTGTCGTACACGACGCGGACGCCGCGGCCCGGAGAGCGGCACGGGGAGGATTACTTCTTCGTGACCGACGAGATGTTTACCGAAATGGTGGAGAAAAACGGTTTTCTGGAATGGGCGGAGGTGCATGGCCATCGGTACGGCACGGGGCGCGACGGGGTGATGGATCCGGTCAACGAGGGCCGTGATGTGCTGCTCAATATCGATTGTCAGGGGGCCATGCATATCAAGAAAAAGGGCGTCGACGGGGTCTTCATCTATATCCTGCCGCCGTCTCTTGAGGCGCTCAAGGCGCGCTTGCTCGAGCGCAGATCCGACCCGCCGGACGAGGTGGCCCGGCGGCTCAAAAAGGCGCGGGAAGAAGTGTGGAGTTATCGCGAATATTATTATCTGATCGTGAACGACCAGGTCGATCAGGCGCTGAAGGAGTTGGAGGCCATCGTCTGGGCTGAGCGCCGCAAGATGAAGCGGATGAACCTGGCGTGGATTGAGGAGACCTTTATTAAGGCGAAACCGGAAAGCGCATCGGGGGAGGTGTAGGCATGGATATCATCGGGTTACCGTATGAGGGCAAGATAGCGGGGATTGATGGCCGGTATCGCGTGGTGGTGGTGGCGGCGCAGCGCGCCCGGCAGCTTTCGGATGGGGCCAAGCCGGCCGTGAACACCAGATACATCAAGCCCACAACCATCGCGCTCCAGGAATTGTATGAGGGCCAGTTGGAATTTTTGACGGGCAAGGAGGCGAAGCTGGCCCAGAAGGAAGCCAAGCGGCTCAGGGAAGAGGCCTTGGCGGTCAAGGCGCTTGAAGCGCGTCATGCCGCGTTGAGTGATGAGATCAAACGAGACCTGACGATCTACGTGGAAGAGAGCAAGTCCAAGGAGCCGGAACGGGCCATCGATGAAGGGCCGGCCGGTGGGGTGGGAGAATAGGCCGGCTTCTCGAGCCGGGTTGTCACGACGCGGGCGCGGGTGTGCACCCCTTGCAGGGCAAACGGATCCTCCTCGGTGTGACGGGGAGCATCGCCGCCTATAAAAGCCCCGAGTTGATCCGGCGGCTCCAGGACTGCGGGGCGACCGTCACCGTGGTCATGACCGCCGCGGCCCGGCAGTTTGTGACCCCGCTGACCGTGCAGACCATTTCCCGGCGACCGGTCTACAGCGAGCTGTTTGACCCCCGGGAAGAAATCCTCCATCTGACGCTGGCCCAAGAGGCCGATCTCTTCATGATCGCTCCCGCGACGGCCAATTTTATCGGCAAATCGGCCGGCGGATTGGCCGACGATCTGCTCTCGACCCTCTTCTTATCGGCGCGGTGCCCGGTATTGCTCGCCCCGGCGATGGATGCGGCCATGTGGGAGCATCCCATCACCGGGGCGCAACTTCGGCGACTGCGCGAGTCCGGGGTTGAAGTTGTTGGGCCCCAGTCCGGTCCGCTCGCGTCCGGACTGGTCGGCATGGGACGGCTGGCCGACATTGAGACGCTGGTGGCGGCGGCGGGCGAATGTGTCGCCTCCGGCACGGCCATGGCCGGTGAGACGATCTTGGTCACGGCCGGTCCAACGAGGGAACCGCTGGATCCGGTGCGCTTTCTTTCAAACCGCTCATCGGGCAAAATGGGGTATGCCGTCGCCCGCGCCGCCCAGCGACGAGGCGCGCGGGTGGTGTTGGTGAGCGGGCCCACGGCGCTGCCGCCGCCGTTTGGGGTTGACTATCTCGCGGTCGAGACGGCCCAAGAGATGACGGCGGCGGTTGAGAAGTCTTTTCCGGACGCGTCGATCCTCGTCATGGCGGCGGCGGTGGCGGATTATCGCCCGCAGGCGGCGGCCACGGAGAAAATCAAACGTCGGCCGGGGCCGATCCACCTCACGCTGGACGCGACGCCGGATATCCTGGCGCGGCTTCAACCGCAACGGCCGCGTCAGATCGTTGTTGGATTTGCGGCAGAAACGGGCGATCTCGTGGCGCGGGCGACGCGGAAGCTGCAGGAGAAACGGCTCGACCTGATTGCGGCGAACCTCGTCGGTCCGTCGCTCGGGTTCGAGGTTGAGGAGAATGCGTTGACGTTGGTGGAGCGATCCGGCCGGGTGACCGAGTTGGGGTTGCTGCCGAAAATGGCGGCAGCCGGGCGGCTGCTTGATGCCGTGATGGCGTTACGCCGGACGCCGGGCGCCCCGTCGACACCGACGGAAGGGGCGCAGGATTGACATTGATCGGTGTTCTGTTATGATGGCCGCGGAGGCGTCGTAATCGCATGGATCGATCGGCCAAACATGGTGCTCCCGGTGACCGGAACGCGAATAATCCCGACCTGTCGCCGAACATCGCCAAACTGCTCGAAAAAGTCCAGAAGGATCCGCACTCCCGGTTGTTTGTTCCGTTGGCCGACGAATATGTGAAAAGCGGTCTCCTGGAGGAGGCGGCGCAGGTGCTCACCGACGGCCTGACGCGCCATCCCGACTTTCTGGGCGCCAAAGTCGAGCTCGGCAAAGTCTATTTTCAGCAGGGGAAACTCCCGGAGGCGCGGATGGAGCTGGAGGCCGTCGTCAAGGTCAATGCGGATAATTTCATCGCGCTACGGCATCTGGCGGTCATTTACCGGAGACAGAAATTGTGGGACCGGGCCAAACAATACTGTGAAACACTGCTGGCGGCCAATCCCAAAGACAGCGAGATGAAACAACTCCTGCAGGAGATCGAGACGGCTCAGGGAAAACAGGATCAGCTGGAGGTCAGCATCTCTGCGGAAGAACTTCAGGTGACCCGTCTCTCGGCGGCCGAGCAGCTCCAGGAAGACAGTTTCGACCCGCTGCAAACGGTTGTTGATCTGGAGGTTCCGCAGGCTGCTCCTGAGCCTCCTGCACCCCCTGCGCCCCCCGAGCCTCCGAAACCGCGGACCGCGGAGCCGAGCGGCCTCAACATCCATCAACGCGACGTTCATCAAGAAGAGGCTTCGGAAAAAGATGCGCCGGAGGAATTGGTCTCACCGACGCTGGCCCAGCTCTATCTGCGACAGGGCCATTACGAGCAGGCGGTCCGCATTTATGATGAGCTGCTCCGGCGGGAACCGACGAACGAAACGTATCAGCAGGCCCACCGTATGGCGCTGACGTTGCTTCAGGGCCAGCCGGCGAAGAGCCAGTCCGAGGAGCCGGCCCTCCAGGCGGCCGACTCGCCAGCCGACCCGTCACCCGGCGGCGGGGTGAACGAGCGGTCGATCCACCGGCTCCAGTCGTGGTTGGCCCGTATTCAACAACGGCCACGGCGCGCTTCATGAGCGTGGGGGTGCGGTTTCTGGTCCTTCACGGGCCGAATTTAAATTTGTTGGGGACGAGAGAACCGGCGGTGTATGGCCGTGTGTCGTTAAAGGCCATTGACCGGTTGATCGGCGAATGGGCGGTTCGGGCCGGCATCACGGTGACGATCCGGCAATCCAACAGCGAGGGTGAGTTGGTGGGGTGGATCCAGCAGGCGGCGGGGCGATACCAGGCAATTGTGATCAACCCGGCGGCCTACACGCATACCAGCGTGGCCCTTCGGGATGCGGTTGCCGCGGTCGCCCTTCCCACCGTCGAGGTGCACCTGTCCAACACGGCTGCCCGGGAGGCGTTTCGTCGCCATTCGCTCGTCGCCGAAGTCGCCTCGGGGCAGATCAGCGGATTCGGGGCACAGAGCTACCTGCTCGGGCTCGAGGCCGCGCGCGCACTGGTGCCCCGTGCCGGGGCCCCGTCCCGACGGCGTTCCCGACCGGCGGCTCGTCGTCGGGCATCGAACAAAACATCTCGCGCGTAAACCATCACGATCGGAAGAGAACCAGCACAGGAGTGCATGGAATGATCGGGGCGAATGAATTTCGGGCCGGGATGAAAGTCGAGATCGAGGGGGAACCCTATTTGCTCGTCGACGCGCAGCATGTCAAACCGGGGAAGGGCGGCGCGTTCGTTCGCTGCAAGCTCAAAAACCTGAGAACGGCCAATCTGCTCGAGAAGACGTATCGCGTCGGCGAACGCTTCGAGGAGCCGGAGATCGAGGATCGGCGCCTGCAATATCTCTACGCCCAGGGCGACGATTACCATTTCATGGACAGCAAGAATTACGAACAGTTGTCGTTGACCTCGGCCCAGTTGGGCGGGAGCCGGAAATTTCTCAAGGAGAACATGGAGGCCGTGGTGATGTTCTATCATGGGAATCCGATCGACGTGACCCTGCCGACGTTCGTGGAGCTTCGGGTGGTCCAAACCGATCCGGGCGGACGGGGCGATACGGCGACCGGCGGAAACAAGCCCGCCACGATGGAGACGGGGGCGGTGATCAAGGTGCCGTTCCATATCGCGATCGATGATGTGCTGAAAATCGATACCCGGACGGCGAGCTACGTCGAACGGGTCAAGGCCGCATGAACCTGAAAGAGATCAGGGAATTGATGGAGCTGATGCGGGAGATGAGCGTCTCTGAGCTGGAGGTCGAGCGATCGGGCACAAAAATCCGAATCAAGACCGGTCGGGATGCGAACGAATTGACGGCGTCCATGTTTCATCCGCCGGGGATGTCGGCCGAGGAGATCGCCGCGGCTCGACGAACGTCGGTCCCGGCGGCGCCGCCGGCGCCGGAACCGCCGGTCGAACGCGGTCTCGTGATTCAATCGCCGATTGTGGGCACGTTTTATCGCAGCGCCTCGCCCGATGGAGCGAACTATGTGGAGGTCGGGGATCTGGTCAAAAAGGGGCAGATCCTCTGCATCGTCGAGGCGATGAAGCTGATGAACGAGATCGAGGCCGAAGTGGACGGCCGGGTGCTGGAGGTCATGGTGGAAAATGCCAGGCCGGTTGATTACGGTCAACCCCTTTTTCGGATCGATCCCGTCCCGGCCGCCTAGCCGGGAGCGGCTGCCGGAACAACGATCGGCGCACGCACGATCATGACACATCACTGATCCCAACACATTCCTTACCCGACCATGACGATGTTCAAAAAAATTTTGGTGGCCAACCGGGGTGAAATCGCCCTCCGGGTGATTCGAGCGTGCAAAGAGCTGAACATCCGGACGGTCGCCATCTATTCCGAAATCGACGCCAATGCCCGGCATACCCAACTGGCGGATGAACGGGTCTGCGTCGGGCCCGCGGACAACGCATTGAGCTACCGGAACATTCCCAACATTCTCAGCGCGGCGGAAATCACCGGCGCGGAGGCGATTCACCCCGGCTATGGATTTCTTGCCGAGAACCCGCATTTTGCCGAAGTGTGCGAGTCGGTGGGCCTGCGGTTCATCGGCCCGCGCGCGGAGCATATCGCCATGATGGGCGATAAGTCGAAAGCGCGCGAAGTGATGCGCAGCAAAGGCATTCCGGTGGTGGCGGGCAGCGAAGGGGTGGTGACGAATGAGCAGGAAGCCATTCGTGTCGCCGCGCAGTTGGGCTACCCGGTGATGGTCAAAGCGGTGGCCGGCGGCGGCGGCCGTGGTCTCCGGGTGGTCAATCGGGAAGATGAACTGGCCAAATCCTTTCAGTCGGCCCAGGCGGAGGCCAAGGCGGCGTTCGGCGACGAAAATGTGTACGTCGAAAAATATTTTGTCGAGCCGCGCCATATCGAGATCCAGATTCTGGCCGATGACAAGGGGCGGATCGTCACCTTCGGCGAGCGGGACTGTTCGATTCAACGGCGCCATCAAAAGCTGCTGGAAGAGGCCCCCTCGCCGGTGGTCGAAGAGCGGCTGCGTCGGGAGTTGAGCCGCATGGCGGTCGAAGCGGTGCGGGCCGTGGGCTATGTCAACGCCGGCACGGTCGAATTTCTCCTGGACAAACAGATGAATTTTTATTTCATCGAGATGAATACGCGCATCCAGGTGGAGCACCCTGTCACCGAAGTCGCGACCGGCATCGATCTCGTCAAAGAGCAAATCCGCGTCGCGGCGGGGCGTCCGCTGAGCTATCGGCAGACCGATATTCGGGTTCGGGGATGCGTGATCGAGTGTCGGATCAATGCCGAGTGCCCCGAGACGTTCACCCCCTCTCCGGGGACGGTGACCGTCTATACCGCGCCGGGTGGTCCCGGGATCAGGGTCGATTCGGCCCTCTACGCGGGATGCCTGGTGCCTCCCCACTATGACTCGCTCATCGCCAAGATCATCGCTCACGGGGATACCCGGGATGAAGCGATCGCCCGGATGAGTCGCGCGCTGGAGGAATGCTGCATTGAGGGCATCAAGACGAATATCCCGCTGCACCAACGCATTTTGAAAGATCCGGCCTTCCTCAAGGGGAAATATTCGACCAATTTCATGGAAAAATTCATCGCCGGGGAGTAGCGTGAGGGGGAGAGCGTGATCGCGGTCGCGCCGCTCTACCTGATCACCGACCGGTCGGCCTGCCGCGGTCGGCCGCTGTTTGACGTCGTGGAGGCGGCGGTGACGGCCGGCGTCCGGTGGGTTCAGTACCGTGAAAAGGGGCTGTCCCGACGCGCCCGGTATGAAGAGGCCCGCCGGTTACGTGATCTGACCCGCACCGTTGGGGCCCTGTTGATCGTCAACGACGAACTGGACCTGGCGGTGGCCGTCGAGGCGGACGGTCTGCATCTCGGGCAGGAGGATCTGCCGTTGCCCCTGGCCAGACGGCATCTCGGCCGCGGCCGGTTGATCGGGATCTCCACCCATACCCTCGAGGAAGCGATGCAGGCGGCGCGCGACGGCGCCGATTATCTTGCCGTCGGCCCCGTCTTTCCCACCGCAACCAAATCGGTGCGCGAGCCGGTCGGTTGCGCGGCGATTCAACGGGTGCGCGCCGCCGTCTCCCTGCCGCTTGTGGCGATCGGCGGCATCACGCCGGACAACGCCGGCGCAGTGGTTCGAGCCGGGGCCGACAGCCTGGCGGTGGTCTCGGCGGTGTGCGGGGCGGCCGATATCCGTTCCGTCGTCGAAGCCTTTGACCGCGTCATTGAAACGGCGCGTCCATCGTCGTCTAAAAATGCTTGACATGATCGCCGATTCACGTTACCGTTACCGCATTATGACTCACCGCGCCAGTCGAGACGGTCGAGATCACACCGGGGCGATGCTTGAGCCATCGCAGCCGGCGACGCATCGGGTGGCCAAGGGTCGTTCCGACGGGCGGCTCTACCTGCGGGTCGGCGACGAGGTCAATCACCGACGCTACCCCCAATGGGGAAGGGGCGTCGTGGTGGAAGAGCGAACCTCAACGCTGGGGGGCGGTCTCTGTCTGGTGCGGGTCGTTTTCACCGACGGGCAGGAGCGTTCCTTCATCAACAATTTTGATGATCAGAACTGTTGCTATTATGCCGGTCTTCGGATCGAGTCGTCATGAGTGATCGTGCCATCATGAGAGGGTGTGAGCGGGCGGATTGGTGACGCGGCCACCGCATCGCGAACGCGATGATCGACACATCCTGCCGGCAGCCTCGGAGCAGAGGCCGCCGGCAGGATGTGTTGCGTAGGGGGAGTGCCGAGCATGGTGAAGGAACAGATTTTGATCGTCGACGATGAGCCGCATATCCAACGGTTGTGCGCCGAGATTTTACAATCGAAGGGCTATCGGGTGAAGACGACGGCGTGGGCCCGTGAAGCGTTGGAATTGGCCAAGACGACCCCGCTCGATCTTCTGGTGACCGACTTGATGATGCCGGAAATGGACGGCCTTCAACTCATCTGGCAAATGCGTGAGCACCAGCGGGATCTGCCGGCCATCGTCATGACCGGTCACGGGACCATGGAACGGGCGGTCGAGTGTTTGAAGCTGGGGGTGCAGGGATTTGTGATCAAGCCATTTACGCAGTCCGAGATGGTGATCGCCATCGAGGAAGCCTTGACCAAAACCCGCCTCCAGCATGAGAACATGCGCTACCGGTTGCTCATGCCGCTCTTCGAGATCAGCCGGGGATTGCTCAGCGAATTAAATATGGGGAAGCTGCTCAATGATCTGGTTACCATTGCGACGACGGAGACCCACTCCGACGGCGCACGGTTCCTGCTTCGGGATCGGATGACGGGCGACGTCACGGTAAAGCTGGAAGAGGGGGTGGCCCAGGCGACGCCGCCCTATGTGGCCGACTATCTGCAGCGGTGGATCGGGAAGGAAAGCGATCTGCTGATGCTCACGCCCACGATGCCGAACGAACCGGCGGTGGCGACCCAGCTGCAGGCGGCCCATTTTTCCTCGGTCTTGTGTCTGCCCCTGGTGACGAAGGGGGTGGTGATCGGCGGGGTTGTGCTCTATAAGGGCGAGGGAAAGCCCTCCTATACCCAGGTCGACATCGAGTTGCTGGCCATCCTGTGCGGGCAGGCGGCGATCGCGATTGAGAATATCCGGCTCTTTGAGGATCTGCAGCGGACCCACTTCGAGGCGATGAAAGCGCTGGCTCAAGCGATCGAAGCGAAGGATCACTATACGCGCGGCCACTGCGACCGGACGGTCGAGTACGCGATGGCGATTGCGGAGAAGCTGGAACTTCCCGATGAGGATCGACGATCGCTTCGCTATGCCGCGTTTCTGCACGACATCGGGAAAATCGGCATTCATGAGGCGATTCTCTCAAAGGAGGGACGGCTGACCGAGGATGAATACCGCCTGATGCAGGCCCACCCGGCGTTGGGCGCCGATATCATCAAAGGCGTCGAATTCCTCAAGCCGGTCGTTCCGTTGGTCTACCATCACCAGGAGCGGTATGACGGGAAAGGCTATCCGACGGGCCTGTCTGGGGAGGCGATCCCCCTGGGCGCGCGAATCGTCTCCGTCCTGGACACCTTCGATGCGATGACCTCCAATCGCCCTTACCGGAGGGCGATGTCCCTGGCCCAGGCGATGGCCGAACTGCGCCGTTGCGCCGGTTCCCAGTTCGACCCCCGGGTGGTGGAAGCCTTCATCGTCGTGCTGGAAGAACAAGCCCGCAGCCGCGAAGCCACGACTGAATCGAGTCTTCCTCCCCCTTCCGACCGCCCCGGATCATCCACCTCCGCCATTCGTTGACGGTTCGCCGTTCGAGACCTCGTCGATAGCCTAACGGTCCGATCACCGGAAGGCCGGTCAGCGCACGCAGGAGCGCACGGTTGCCGGCGACGCTCGGATCGCGCCGCGGGGGCGTCGGCTGGTTTAGGATGATCCCGACCACCGTGAGGCGGCGTCGCCGCGCGGCCTCCACCGTCAACAACGTATGGTTGATCGTGCCCAGACCGGCCCTGGCGACAATGACCACCGGCAGATTGAGCCGATCGATGAGATCGGCCGTGGTTGATCGGGTGGTGAGCGGGACCAACAGGCCGCCGCTGCCTTCGACCAGCATCAGGTCGTGCCGGCGGGCCAACGCGCGATAGGCGGCATCGATGCGGTGAAGATCGATGGGCCGGCGGGCCGCCTGCGCGGCCGCCAGCGGCGATGCCGGGAGGGAGAACCGATACGGGGTGACCAGCGTCGGGGGATCATCGGTCGAGGCGGCCCGGAGCAAGAGGCGGGTGTCGGACAGGATCCATCGGCCGTGACGGCGTCGGCATCCGGTGAGAATCGGCTTCATGACGCCGACATCGATTCGAGCGGCGCGGAGGAGTGCCGCCAGCGCGGCGGTGACCATCGTCTTGCCGACCGCTGTGTCCGTGCCGGTGATAAAGAATCCTCGGTTCATCCCCCGGGTTATCCCTCGGTTCATCCCTCGGTTCATCAATGTCCCACGTATCCGTTGTCGATCAGATCAACCGGCTGTCGAGGTTGAAGAGCTGCCCGGAGACATGCTGTGTGGTTGAGAGGGCCACGATCCATCCGGCGACCTCTTCCACTGTGGATCCCCGTTTCAGCAGCGCCTCCTGCATCAGCCGCCGCCGCTGCGGCGGGTGGAGCCGTCGCCCCATCCCGGCGGGAAGATAGCCGGGCAGCACGCAATTGACCCGTATGTTGTAGGGGCCCCATTCCCGCGCGGCGACGGTCGTGAGCGCGACCAGACCGGCCTTGGCCGCGGCATAATTGGCTTGGCCCGCTCGACCCATCAGGCCGGCGATCGAACCGATCGTCATGATGTGACCGTTCCGTTGCTCGACCATGACCCGTCCGATGCGCTGGAGCAGATGGAAGCCGCCGGTCAGGTGCGTGGCGATGACCTCATGCCAGTCGCCCGGCGCCATTCGAATGAGGAGGCCGTCGTGAACGACGCCCGCGCCGTGCACCAGCAGGTCGATCCGGTCCCATGTCTGCAGGGTCTGCGAGACCAGGCGATCGACCGCGCGGCGGTCCCGAAGATCGGCCGGCGCGATGAACGCCGTGCCGCCGGCCCGTTCGATCGTACGACGCACCCGCGCGGCGGCCGCCCTGGCGGTGTGGTAGTGAATGACGACGCGATATCCGGCGCTCCCGAGTTGCACGGCAATGGCCCGACCCAAGCCGCGCGAGGCGCCGCTGACGACCGCCACGGGTTGGCGGGGTCGTCTCCCCCGGCGAATCACTGGGCCGGCCGACCGACGGCGCGGAGCGCCTCCAGCAGATGATCGAGATCGGCCTCCGTGTGGGTGGCCATGAGCGAGAGGCGCAGGCGTGCGGTGCCCTTGGGGACGGTCGGCGGTCGAATCGCCGGCACGTAACACTGCCGCTCGAGCAGCGCGTCCGCGATCTCGAGCGCGGCGGCGGGATCGCCGATGCGAAGCGGAATGATCGGCGTCTCGCTGCCCATCAGATCGTATCCCATTCGGGTGAGCGCGTCGACGCACCGACGGCGGTGCTGCCACAGCCGCGCCCGCCGGTCCGGCTCGCGGGTGATGATCGCGAGGGCGGCGTGAGCGGCGGCGGCCAGGGCGGGGGGAAGCGCCGTGGTGTACAGAAACGACCGGCATCGATTCTGGAGAAACGCGATGAGTGATCGCGTGCCCGCGACGTAGGCGCCGAAGCCGCCCAGTGCTTTGCTCAGCGTCCCCATCTGAATGAGGCGATCATCCCGGAGCTGGAAGTGGTCGCTGGTGCCCCGGCCGTCGGGGCCGATCACGCCGGTGGCATGGGCGTCATCCACGAGCAGCAGGCACGAGTAACGGTGGGCCAGCTCCAGCAACGGCGGCAACGGCGCCAGGTCGCCCTCCATGCTGAAGACGCCGTCCGTGACGATGAGCTTCGGCGTGTCGACGGGGGTCCGATCCAGCAGCCGACCAAGCTGGTCGACGTCCTTATGTCGATACACCTTGAGGGTGGCCCGACTGAGCCGGCAGCCGTCGAACAGGCTGGCATGGTTGAGTCGATCGGCAAAGATCACGCCTCCCCGATCGATCAAGGCCGGGATGAGACCGACATTTGCCGCATAGCCGCCGCCGAACAACAAGGCGGACTCGGTGTGTTTGAATGCCGCAATTGCGTGCTCGCAGGTTTCGTGCAGCGTCATCGTGCCA